>JANOWX010000714.1:0-5664 GCA_031418175.1 Acidobacteriota bacterium
CAACCGATCGGTCAGGTCAGCATTTGCGGCGGCCATGCTGCTCTCGCTCAGCGTGTGCGCGTTGGCTCAAGATCAAAACCAACCGCAAACTCAAACGCAAACACAACGGGCGATTCGCGTGGCGCGCATCAGCTTGATCGAAGGCGATGTCAGCTACCAGCGCGCTGGTTCGGGGGACGACAAAAACACAGACTGGTTCGACGCCACGGTCAATCTACCGCTGGACGAGAAAGATCAGGTTTACAGCGCGAAAAATGGCCGCGCCGAAGTGCAATTCAGCGGCGGTACGCTGGCGCGCATAGACCGCGACACCAACCTGCGCATCGTTCAATTCAACACCAGCACAATCCAACTGGCCCAATCCATCGGCACGGCCACCTATCGCGTCGAAAGCCTGGACCGGCGGCAATTCCAGGTTTACGACGTGAAGAGCGGTTCGCTTGATGACCCGCTATACTTTGAAGTGGACACGCCCACCGTCGCCATCACCTTTTTGAAAGAGGGCGTTTACCGCGTCAACGTGCGCGATGACGGCACGACCGAAGTCATCGTGCGCAAAGGCCAGGCCGAAGTTTACAACCAGGAACTCGGCACGGTGCCGGTCAAGAGCGGCCGCCGCATCATCATCGAAGGGCGCGACGCCGGTTATTACCAACTCGCCAAACTCAACGACAAAGACAATTGGGATCGTTGGAACGACCGGCGCGACGACGATTTTTACGCGCGCGCCGATAGTAATCGCAGCACGCGCCACGTGCCTGCTTCGGTGGCGGGCGCTTACGAACTGGATGATTACGGCGATTGGTTCGAGACGCCGGATTACGGCTGGGCGTGGTCGCCGCGCGGCGTCCACGCGGGCTGGGCGCCCTATCGTGCGGGCTATTGGCGCTGGTATGGCGGCTGGGGCTGGACGTGGGTTTCGTCCGAGCCGTGGGGTTGGGCGCCGTATCACTACGGCCGTTGGAATTACTATCGCAGCCGCTGGTGCTGGACGCCGTACATCAACTTCGGTGTGGGCCGCGTCGGCGTGGGCTTCTGGGATTGGTCGCCGCATCTGGTCGCGTTCTTTGGCTGGGGTGGCGGCGGTTATGGGCGCGGCTATCGTGACGGTTATTGGGATGGCTACCGCGACGGCAGCGGTTATCTGGGCTGGTGTCCGCTGGGTTGGGGTGAACGCTGGGGCGGCGGTTATTACGGACGCAGCCGGACGATCATCAACAACACGGTCATCGTCAATAACACGAACCACGTGCGTTCGCTCGACAGCTTGCGCAATTACAACGCGCCCAACGGCGTGAACGGGATGGCAGGCCGCCATTTCACGCAGCCACGTGTCATCGCCGAAAACATCAGCGCGCCGCCACGTGGGTCGGGGCGGTTGCTGGCGGATAACACGGTGAGCACAGCCACGGGCAGCAATCCTGGCCCCGGCGGCAACAGCAACACGGGTGGCAACACAGGGCGTGGCGGCGGGCGCAATCTGGAACTGGCGAATAATGAAGTCTTGCGGCCCACCCAGCGCGAAATCGTGCGCCAGTCGCCGGTCGAGCGGAATTCACCGGTGGCCCGTGCGTTGGAAGCGCCCGTCATCGCGCGTCGTGTCCCGGTGAACGATGGCGGTGGAATGCCGTCACGCAACAGTTTGGATGGCAGTGCCCCGGCGCGCAGCGGGCGCGAAGGGCAGGTGACAACCGAACGGAATTTGCCCGCGCGGGAGGCCGCGCTGCCCGTGCGCAATTCCTCTGGCGAGACTGTGTTGGAGGGCGTTGCCCGGCCCGAACGCCGCGCCCCGGAGTATCGCCCAGTCGAACGCGTCGAACGTCCGGTGGTGACGCGCCCGTCCAGCGAAGACCGTTCGATGCCGCGCCGGGAAAACGGCAACACGGATGCAGGCTCGGGTTCCGCCGTGCCGCGCGACCGCAACATGCCCCGTGGCGAGGGCGAAACACCGCGTCGCACTGAAGCTCCTACGCGCTCCAACGACCGGTACGAAATGCCGTCACGCGGGCCGGAACGTGCGCCGGAACGTGCGCCGGAACGTGTCGAGCGTCCGCCCGTCGAACGGCGTATGCCCGAACGCACCGAAGCGCCACGTCCGCCGGAACGCAGCGAGCCGCCGCGCGAATACCGCACACCGCCACGCGAAAGCGCGCCCCCACGCGAAAGCGCGCCCCCACGTGAGAGCGCCCCGTCACGTGGGGCAGACCGGCCTGCGCCGCCGGAACGTTCGGCTCCCGCACGCGAGAGCGCACCTGCCCGTGAAAGTGCACCAGCGCGTGAGAGTGCGCCGTCCAAGCCGGAACGTCCGTCAGGCAATTCGGATCGTTCGATGCCGACGCGCAAGCCCGGTTCATAGCAGGCGCGATCCGCAAAACAGGCAGAGCGCCCCGGTTGAGTTGCAACTCAACCGGGGCGCTGTTTTTTTGCGTCACTGATTCTTGTTACAGCTTTTTCGTTGTGCCGGTGACCGCGATGCCCATATCCGTGGCAGTGAAGAAGGTCTCCTTCCCATCATTGACGATGACGAAAGTGCCGTTGGCCGAGACGCCGGCAACCGGCAAATCCACCCGCACCGTTCCCGTGCAATTGCCGCTCACGGTGATTTGGCCGCTCAGATTCCCTTGCAACGGTTTGCCGTTCAACGTGCCGTTGTAAGCGCCAGAGATGTTGCCTTGCTGGTCGAAACTGATCGGGCCGGCAATGGCGATGGCGGAGCCCATCACGTTCCCGCTGTAGGAATAGCCGTGCGCGCCCAGCATCGTGCCCAGCGTGCATGATCTGCTGCGCGCGCGGTCAAAGGGATTCTCTTGTGCGGCCTGCACGTTGGGTAAAAGACCGGTTGAGCGATACGCGCCAGCACCGCGCCACCACGACAACAGTCCAGCCAGCACGAGCAAAGCGAGCGCGACATTCTTTACGTTTTTCATCAGGTACTCCTTGCGACAGATGGTTTAGATCGGTTTTCACTTCGGTGTAGGGCGAAAGCCGCGTGCCGGTACGGTACCGCGCGCTTCCGCCGTAAACCGAAGTGAAAACCGATCTAGTAACAAGCCCACGGGCTGTGCCGGGGCAATCAGGAAACTGCGTGGTTCACAACACGCGCACCTTAGCGAAAGGCCGTCGGGAAAGCTTGAAAGCGGCGTGAAATTGTTTTGAAAGAACTGTGAAGGCGTCCTTTTCGCATTGCCGCCGCTGCTCGACTATACTTTCACCCGCAAAACCAGCGCGACCAAACACAAACCGCAACAGAAAGGTTGAACGCCATGCAACGCATCGTCTTTTTCACCGCCGTGCTGTGCTTCACGCTCGCGCCCTGTGCGCTGGCACAATCGAAGAACAGCCCCCTAGACAAATTCCGCCAGCTCGAAGAAATCCTGCCCACGCCCAACGAACAGCGCACCGCGTCGGGCGCGCCGGGCCACAAGTATTGGCAGCAAAAAGCCGATTACACGATTGATGTCGAACTCGACGACGCCAACCAGCGCATCATCGGGTCTGAGACCGTCACCTATTACAACAACTCGCCCGACACGCTGAGCTACCTCTGGCTGCAACTCGATCAGAACCTGTTCCGCAAGGATTCGGACACCAAGCTGACGCAACCCGCGCCGAAGCTGAAGGATGGCTTGCCCCTCGCCATGATCGAAAACGTCATCAAGCCGCGCGACGATTACGGCTTCAACATCACGGCGGTCAAAGACGCCAAGGGCGCGCCGCTCGCGCACACCATCGTCAAAACGATGATGCGCATTGATCTGAAAACGCCGCTCGCATCAGGTCAGAACGTCAGCTTCTCAGTGGATTGGAACTTCAAGATCGTCAACGCCAAGAAAGACGGCGGGCGTTCGGGTTTGGAGTATTTTGAAAAAGACGGCAATTATCTTTACGGCATCGCGCAATGGTTCCCGCGCATGGCGGCCTACAACGACGTGAGCGGCTGGCAACACAAACAGTTCCTCGGCACGGGCGAATTCACGCTCGAATTCGGCGATTACAAAGTCCGCCTCACCGCGCCCGACGATCACATCGTCGGCTCGACCGGCGTGCTGCAAAATCCCGAACAGGTTCTATCGGCCACGCAACGCGCGCGGTTGAAACAGGCCGAAACCGCGACCAAACCCGTCCTGATCGTCACGCCCGCAGAGGCATTGGCCGCCGAGCAAGGCAAACCCAAGGGCAAGAAGACCTGGATTTTTCACGCCAACAACGTGCGCGATTTCGCCTTCGCCGCCTCGCGCAAATTCATCTGGGACGCGCAAGGCCACAACGGCTTCACAGGTAATGGGGGCAACAAAGTCCTGGCGATGTCCTACTATCCAAAAGAGGGCAATCCGCTCTGGGCGCAATACTCGACGCCGGCGATCATCCACACGCTGAATGTCTATTCACGCTACTCGTTTGATTACCCGTACCCGATTGCCATCTCGGTCAACGGCCCGGTCAACGGCGGGATGGAATACCCGATGATCTGTTTCAACGGCCCGCGCCCCGAAGCCGATGGCACCTATCCGGCGCGCACCAAATACTTCCTCATCACCGTCATCATTCACGAGGTCGGTCACAACTACTTCCCCATGATCGTCAACAGCGACGAGCGCCAATGGACGTGGATGGATGAGGGGCTCAATTCGTTTTTGCAATACCTGTCGGAAGTCGAGTGGGAGCCGAATTACCCCGTGAATGCGGGCGAACCGCGTCAGATTGTGGATTACATGACCAGCGACATCCACGATCCGATCATGACCAATTCGGAATCGGTGCTGAACCTTGGCTCGAACGCTTACGACAAACCGGCGACGGCGCTGAACATCCTGCGCGAGACGGTGCTGGGGCGCGAGCTGTTCGACTTTGCCTTCAAGACCTACGCGCAACGCTGGAAGTTCAAACGCCCGATGCCGGCGGATTTCTTCCGCACGATGGAAGATGCCAGCGGCGTGGATTTGGACTGGTTCTGGCGCGGCTGGTTTTACGGCACCGAACACACCGACCTCGCCATCGAGAGCGTGGACTGGTTCAACATAGACACGCGCAACCCCGAAGTCGAAAAGACGCTCGCCAAACAGCAACGCGCGGCCCAGCCCGAATCGCTGGCCCAGCAGCGCAACAAACCGTTGCCCAAGTTCACCGAACGCGATCCGTCGCTGAACGATTTTTATAACAGCTACGACCCGCTGAACGTGACCGAGCGCGACCGCCAGGCCTATCAGGCGTTTCTTTCCTCGCTGACCGAGCAGGAGCGCGAGCTTTACAGCACGGGCTTGAACTTTTACATCGTGAATCTGAAGAACGTCGGCGGCCTGGTGATGCCGGTGATCTTCAACCTCGAATACACCGACGGCACTCAAGAGGAGTTGCGCATCCCGGCGGAAATCTGGCGGCGCAACAACCTGCAAGTCGGCAAAGCCCTCGTCACGCCCAAAGAGATCAAAGCCATCACGCTCGACCCGCATTTCGAAACAGCGGACACCGATTTGTCGAACAATCACTGGCCGCTGAAGCCCGTCAAATCGCGCTTCCAGTTGTTCAAGCAGCAAACCCAACCCAACCCGATGCAGCAGGAACAGCAGGGCAAGAAGCCGATTGCGCCGCCCACGGGGCAACAGAAGTAGGAGGAAAGCGGAATGCGGAATGCGGAATGCGGAATCGTCGGGCGGAAGCCTTGCG
>JANOWX010000715.1:0-1858 GCA_031418175.1 Acidobacteriota bacterium
AACTTTCCCGGCATGACCGTCGTGGAAGCGCGCGGCTTCGGGCGCAGACTCAGCCCGCAAGAACAGCGTGCTGCCCTCTACGATCCGTTTCATCCGAAAGCGCGGATCGAAATCGTCGCGCCGGATGAGATGGTCGAGTCAATCGTCAGCACGCTGGTCGCGCACGCGCACACCGGCAATCACGGCGACGGCAAAGTATTCGTTTGGGATGTCGAAACTGCCGTGCGGGTTCAGACAAGCGAGAGGGATGAGGCGGCGCTCTGAAGCATCGCAGGCATCACGACGAAAGCGAGAAGCCCAATTGGAGGATACTATGAACCCTGCCGAAACCACGCAAGCCAAGCCTTCGTTTCGCGCGCTGATCACTCGTGAACGTTGGATCGAGATCGCGCGCATTCTTCTCGTCGGGTTGATTACTCTGCTCTACTGGCAGGGAGTTGTGCCGCTATTCGTCCTGCTGATTGCTATTGCCATTGGCCTCTACCCATTGGTGAAAACCGGCGTACTCGATCTCATCCACGAGCGCAAAATCGGGACGGAAATCTTTGTCACAGTGGCGACCATCATCGCCCTGATCGGCGGCGAGTATGTAGCGGCGGCAGTGCTGATGGACATTATTCTTATCGCCGAGTTTATCGCCGATTTGAATACCGACCGGGCGCGTGCCTCGATCAAGGCGTTGATCGGCTCAGTGCCGCAGGTCGCGCTTGTGCGCGAGAACGGCGCGGAGCGCAGCGTGCCCATCGCCGAATTGAAGGTCGGTGACATCGTGCTGGTGCGCGGCGGCGAGAAGATTCCCGTAGACGGTGCGGTGGTCGGCGGGCAGGGCACGGTCAACGAAGCGTCCATTTCCGGTGAGAGCCTGCCGCTCGAAAAGGACGTTGACGCATCAGTGTTGGCGGGAACGCTGGTCGAATCGGGAGCGCTGGACATCAGGACGGACAAGCTCGGCCAAGACACGATGTTCGCGCGCATCATCGCGCTGGTCGAGCACGCCGAAGATGAACAAGCGCCGGTGCAGAAGCTCGCCGACAAGGTTGCTGCCTGGCTCATCCCCGTCGTCTTCGTTTTTCTGATTATCGTTTACCTCGTCACCCGCGATCTGCGCATGATCGTCACGCTGCTCATCTTCACTTCACCGGCTGAACTCGGCCTGGCGACTCCGCTGGTGATGATCGCCGCCATCGCGCGTGCGGCTCAAAACGGCATTCTGGTGAAAGGCGGCATCTACCTGGAGTCGCTCGCTAAGGCCGATGTGATGGTCTTCGACAAGACTGGGACGTTGACCGCCGGCGAGCCGCAGGTGGTAGAGGTCAAGCCGTTTGATACAAAGCTGACGGAAGAGCAGTTGCTGACGCTGGCAGCGGCCGCTGACCGTCGTTCCGGTCATCCTCTTGCCAAAGCCGTGGTCGAACGCGCCCGGCAACTCAAACTCGACGTGCCTGAGCCGAGCGAATTTGAAATGATTCGCGGGCGTGGCGTGAAGGCGACTGTCAACGGCCAAGCGGTGCTTGTCGGGAACGAAGCGTTGCTAAAAGAAAATAATGTCCAGGCTCCCCAATTCGCTGGTGAGCAAGTGGGGACGCTGGTTTACGTGTCGGTTGACGGAAAGGCAGTAGGTACATTACTTCTGGCCGATCAGTTGCGCCCCGGCGCGAAAGAGGCTGTTGCAAAATTGAAAGCTACCGGCGTCAAGCGGATCGTCATGTTGACGGGCGACAACGAACAGATTGCGCAGCGGGTCGCGGCGGAATTGGGGGTTGATGAAGTTCGCGCGGACTTGCTGCCTGAAGACAAGGTCAAGGCCATTGCCGACCTTCAAAGTCAGGGCCATCAAGTGGCGATGGTCGGCGACGGC
>JANOWX010000716.1:0-3689 GCA_031418175.1 Acidobacteriota bacterium
GGCTCGCGGCCGTTTATATTTTCCCGCCCATAACTTTCCGTCCCGGTGGGCCCTTCCCTTCCCACCTCACTGCGGGTTGGACCCGCAGCACTCCAAAGTTGTGCGCCCTGAAAAAACGCAACGGCGGAATCAGCAACCCGGCGAAAAACTCTGAACGCGCCGCAAGAAAAAAAGGCGGGCGGCAACACCCGCCTGCGAGGTTGCCGTCCGCCCTGTTTAGTGACAAGGAATCGTCAGTTGACTTATTGCAGAATCCAAGCTTGGCAACTGGGGCCGGCATTGCCCGCCGGACCGCTGGCGTCGCGGCTGGTGTTGGGCGCGAAGGGCTGCGCGTAGGTCTGGAAGGTCGAACCGGCGGGGTTCTTGATGAAAATCTTCTGGTTGGCCGCGATCGTCTTGGCGCTGGTGTTGGTGAGCGTCAAGGACGAGGCCACGTCGCCGCCGTGGTTCGGCTTGCATTTGATATACACGGCGTTCACTTTAGGGTTCTTCGGCACAGACATCTCGCGGTTGTTTTGCGCCTGCGCGGTCAGCAGCGAACCGGCGCACAAGGTCAAAACTGCGAGGGCGATCATCAATTTGGTTTTCATAGCGTTTGTCTCCTTCATTCATTCAGCGTTTTTCGGATATAGACGTGGCCGTCAACTGGCCTGCGTCTTAAAATTCGTGAGAGCCAATCGCTCTCGACCTGTAAAGCGCGAAGGGTGCGGCGGAATAATCATCAAGAAAAAATTCTTTTTTTTCGCTGCTTGAAGCGTGGTTGCCGCGCTGTGCTTGGGCCTTTATCATCGCCGCACCTGACGTTATGAACTACACCCAAGCGCTCGACTATCTTTATGCGCGCGGCCACGAGCTAGAGACGCTGAATCTAGGCCTGGCGCGCATCAGCGCGCTGACCGCCGCCTGCGGCCAGCCGCAACTGCAATATCCCTCCGTGCTGATCGCCGGGACGAATGGCAAAGGTTCGACCGCCGCCATGACCTTTGCCATCGCGCGCGCGGCGGGCTTGCACGTCGGCCTTTATACCTCGCCGCATCTGGTCGCCATCACCGAACGCATGCGTATTGCCGCAGGGGCCGAGGTGCGCGACATCAGCCAAGACGAATTCGCGCATTACGCCAGCGAGGTGCGCGCCTTGGGCGAAGGCTTGCTGGCCGCGGGCCAACTCACCAGCGTGCCCAGCCTGTTTGAACAATTGACGCTCTTGGCCTTTCTATTCTTCGCCGCGCAAAAAATTGACTTGGCTGTGCTCGAAGTCGGCCTGGGCGGACGGCTGGATGCGACCAATGTCAGCGCGCCGCTGGTCACGGCCATCACGCCGATTGATTACGATCACCAGCGGCACTTGGGTTATACGCTGCCCGAAATCGCGCACGAAAAAGCCGGGATCATCAAACCCCACACGCCCGTCATCGTCGCGCCGCAAAAACCTGAAGTGCTGCAAGTGATCGCGGCGCGCGCCGCCGAACTGGACGCGCCCGTCGTCGCCATTGAAAACAAATTGCGCGCGGCGCGGCGCTTTCAGGTGGACAAGGATGTCAGTCCGGCATCGCTGGCGCAGCCGGGCGCGTGCCGTTTGCGCTACGACTCGCGGCAGGGCAGCTATGACGTGCGCTTGAATTTGCGCGGCGGCCATCAGGTGTTGAACGCGCTGACCGCCTTGCACGTGGCCGAAGCCCTGGCGGAGAGCGGCTTTGCCATCACCCCGGCACACATCGCGCAAGGCTTGCAACAAGCCGAATGGCCGGGCCGCCTGGAATGGTTGCAGTTGCCCGGCAGTAAGCTGCCTTTGCTCGTGGACGGCGCGCACAACCCCGCCGGCGCGCGCGTGGTGCGCAAGTTTTTGGCAGAGTTTTGCGCCCACCGGCCAGTCACGATGATCTTCGGCGCAATGACCGACAAACCCTTCGGCGAGATGGAAGAGATTCTTTTCCCAGCCGCCGCGACGATCATTGCCGCCAAGGTGCACAACCCGCGCGCCGCCGAGCCGCGCGAACTGGCCCAACGCGCCGAAGCGCTGGGCCACCGCGTCTTGCAATCCGAGAGCGTGCCGGCCGCCTTGCAACTGGCTCAGCAGGTCACCCCCGCCAATGGCGTGATCTGTGCCTGTGGCTCGCTCTATTTGGTGGGCGAGATCAAAGGCTTGCTTGCGTCTGGGGAAGTTTGGGGAAGTTTGGGGAAGTTTGGGGAAGTCTAGGGAAGTCTAGGGAAGTCTAGGGAAACCGGAAGTCATCCCTGCTGGCTGCGCCAGGCTTCGCGCACCTTGCGCTTCATTTTTGGGATCAGCCGTTCCCACATCCGAACATCTCACCGCCAGCCGCACGCGCCTGACCGCAAGCCGCACAACAAGTTATCCATCCCGGCCGCACGGCACGCCAATTGGTTAGCCAGTTTATTCGGTCCGCCTGCGCGGGCCGCTTTCCCCTTCACGACGTAAAGGAACGACAACTATGCAAACCCTTTGGCAAGACCTGCGTTACGGCGCGCGAATGTTGATGAAACAACCCAGCTTCACGTTGATTGCCGTGATTACATTGGCGCTGGGCATTGGCGCGAACACGGCGATATTTAGCGTAATTTATTCCGTGTTGCTGAAGCCGCTGCCGTTCCCCAATCAGGAGCGTGTGTTGGCCTTGGGCGCAACTGCGCCGGGCGCGAACGAACTGGATACGATTTCTTATCTGGACTTTTTGGATTACCAGTCGCAGGGCGCGGCCTTTGAGCGGATGGCGGCCTATGCGCCGCGCGCTTTCACGATGACGACGGCGGCGGGCGCGATGCGTTTGCGCGGCGTAATCGCTACGGCGGATTTGTTTCCGACCTTGGGTGTGCAGCCCGTGCTGGGCCGCAGCTTTGCGTCGCACGAAGACAAGCCGGGCGGCGGGCGCGTGGCGGTGTTGAGTTACGCCGCGTGGCAGAATCGTTTTAGCGGCGCTCAAAAAATCATCGGGCAAGCCGTCGCGATCAGCGGCGAGAGTTACACGATCATCGGCGTGATGCCGCCGGGCTTTCAGTTTCCGTTGCAGGCCGAGCCGTTAGAGCTTTGGACGAATTACGCCAAAGACACCGAAGACAACGGGGCCAATTCGTCGAGCGCACAACGCGGCAATCAATACCTGCGCGCGGTCGGCTTGCTCAAATCCAATGCCAACCTGGGTGCCACGTTGAAAGAAGCCGAAACCCAACTCGTAGCCATTTCAGCGCAAATCGAAAAGCAATTTCCCAACGATCATCACGGCATCACGATGCGCGTCGTACCGTTGCTGGCGCAGTTCGTCGGCGACACCAGTAAGTCGCTGTGGGTGATATTCGCCGCCGTGTGCTGCGTGTTGCTGATTGCCTGCGCCAACGTGGCGAACCTGTTGCTCGCGCGGGCTTCGCAACGGCAGCGCGAACTGGCGGTACGCGCGGCGTTGGGCGCGGGGCGCACGCGGCTGATGCGCCAGTTGCTGACTGAGAGCTTATTGCTCGCCGCGTTGGGCGGACTGGCAGGCTGGGCGTTGGCGGGCTTTTTGATCGAAGCGTTAATCGCCGTCACGCCCGCAGACATTCCGCGTCTGGCCGAAGCCAGTCTCAATTATCGCGTGTTGCTGTTCACTTCTGCCGTCGCCCTGTTGACCGGCGTATTGATGGGCTTGCTGCCGGCGTGGCAAGTCGCAAGAGCCGATGTGCATGCGACGTTGAAAGAA
>JANOWX010000717.1:0-18699 GCA_031418175.1 Acidobacteriota bacterium
CGCGCACTCCAAAGGCTTCGTCCTTCCTACCGTACAAAAAATCAGATGACCGCAACGCCGTTCGTGCGTTACTGTAGCGCCGCAATCCAACCGACAATTTCAATTCAATTTTGCAAAGGGAGAGAACTCGCTGATGTCTGAACCGAACACGCTCGCGCAACTTTCGATCAACACCATCCGCACGCTGGCGATGGATGGCGTCCAAAAAGCCGGCTCAGGCCACCCCGGCATGCCGATGGGCATGGCCCCGGCGGCCTACGTGCTGTGGACCCAGTTCATGCGGCACAATCCGAAAAATCCGCGCTGGGCCAACCGCGATAGATTTGTTTTATCAGCGGGCCACGGCTCGATGCTGCTGTATAGCTTGCTCCATCTGACCGGTTACGAAGATTACCCGCTCGATCAATTGAAACAGTTCCGCCAATGGGGCAGCCTCACGCCCGGTCATCCCGAAGTCGAATTGTCAGACGCGATCGAAACGACGACCGGCCCGCTGGGACAAGGCTTTGCCAATGGCGTTGGCCTCGCCATCGGCGCTGATTATCTGGCGGCGTATTTCAACCGCGACGGACACGACTTGTTCGACTATCACATTTACGCGATTGTTTCGGACGGTGACCTGATGGAAGGCGTCGCGTCGGAAGCCGCGTCGTTGGCTGGCCATTTGAAACTGGGCCGCTTGATTTACCTTTACGACGACAACGAAATTTCGATTGACGGCAGCACCTCGCTGGCCTTCACCGAAAACCGCGCCAAACGCTTCGAGGCCTATGGCTGGCACGTGCAGACGGTGAAGGACGCCAATGATCTGAAAGCCCTGACGAGCGCCATCAAGAAAGCGCAACGCGATGAACGCCCCTCGCTCATTTGCGTCAAGTCTGTCATTGGTTACGGCTCGCCCAACAAAGCCGGCACCTCCAAGGCGCACGGCGAACCGCTGGGCGCGGACGAAATCAAGCTGACTAAACAAAACCTGGGTTGGCCCTATGAAGAGCCCTTCACCGTGCCGGATGAAGCCTTGAAGAATTTTCGCAAGTGCCTCAAACGCGGCGCGAAACTCGAAAAAGAATGGCAGGCCCGCATTGACGCCTGCGCCGCCGCACACCCCGCGCTTGCCACCGAATTGACGGCCTGGCTGAGCGGTGAATTGCCCGCCGGATGGCAAGACGCCATGCCCGTCTTCCCGTCAGACAAGCCGATGGCGACGCGCGAGGCTTCAGGCAAGGCGCTCAACGCCTTCGCCGCCAAACTGCCGATGTTGATTGGCGGTTCGGCGGATTTGCGCCCCTCGAACAACACCTGGCTCGACGGCCACGATTCGTTTCAAGCCACCAGCCGCACTGGCCGCAACTTCCATTTCGGCGTGCGCGAACACGCCATGGGTTCGGTGCTGAACGGGCTGGCGCTGACCAAACCGCTGATTCCTTTCGGCGGCACCTTCATGATCTTTTACGATTACATGCGCCCGCCCGTGCGGCTGGCCGCGATGATGGGCGTGGGCACGATTTATGTTTACACCCACGACAGCATCGGCCTCGGCGAAGACGGCCCCACACATCAACCCATCGAACAACTGGCCGGCATGCGCGCCGTGCCGGGGTTGACACTGATTCGCCCCGCCGACGCCAACGAAACCGCCATCGCCTGGCGCGTGGCCATCGCGCAACGTCACGGCCCGACGGCGCTGGCCCTGACGCGGCAAAAGCTGCCGACCTTTGACCGCACGAAATACGCCTCGGCAGAGGGACTGACCAAAGGCGCGTATGTGATGAGCGATGCGCCGACCGGCAACCTTGACGTGATCTTGATCGGCACCGGCTCCGAAGTCGCCGTCGCCGTCGAAGCGCAAGACGCTTTGGCGAAAGAGGGCATAGGCGCGCGCGTCGTCAGCATGCCCAGTTGGGAACTGTTTGAAGCGCAACCGCAGGCCTATCGTGACGAAGTGCTGCCGCCCGCCGTGACCGCGCGCGTGGCGATTGAAGCGGGCGTGTCCTTTGGCTGGGAGCGCTATGTCGGGTCGGGCGGCGTGGTGATCGGCCTGGATCGCTTCGGCGCGAGTGCGCCGGTGCAGGTGTTGATGGAGCAGTTCGGCTTTACGGCGGGGAACGTGGTGGCGCGGGTAAAAGCGTTGCTTGGCAAATAATGCGAGCGAAACACAGGCCAGTGCTGTTGCCGGACTGTGCCTCGCGTTTGTTGGCGGAGATGATTCAAGCGGTTTGATAGAAGATAGCCGCGGTGTTGCAAAGACTATTACGCCAACTGTCGAATAAGAGAGGGAAGCGATGTATCAAGAAGAGATCGAACGCAACATTGCCTTCATAGTTGACCAGCAAGCCAGGTTCTTCGCTGACATCGAAGCTATCAAGGCCGAAGCGGCGTAGCGCGGGGCCATTACCGATGCGCGCCTTGATCGTATCGGGCGGCGCTTGGATCGAGCAGTGCGTATGGGTGTGCTGGCTGTGCGGCAAGAGCGCGAGAAACGGCGGCAGATGGATGAGGAATGGACGGCGAAAATAAACATCCTGATAGATGCCCAGATGCGCGCTGAAGCACGCCAGGCGAAGGCCGATGAACGCCAAGCGCAGGCTAATGCTGAGGCTGAAGAACGCCAGGCGCAGGCCGATGAACGCCAAGCGCAGGCTAATACTGAGACGGCTGTGTTGAAGCAGGCGTTGGCGGAAATGGCGCGTGCGATCACCGCGACGAACCAGCGGGTTGACGCGCTCGCCAAGGGTAAGAACTGACCGTTGTGGCGCCAGAGTGAGGCGGGACGTTAGTTTTGAGCCGGGCTGGGATTATTCAGTGACAGGCGAATCTTTGACCAGCAGGCGGAACAGCTTAGTTAAGACAGGGCAGGGAGGCACGCAGTATTTGGCGTCGTAGGTGTTCGTGCCTGTGTTCGTAAAGCAAAACGGCCATCCTGCGCTGGCCGTTTCCTTTTCTAGCGGGGCGAGAGGATTTGAGCCTCCGGCCTCGCGGTCCCAAACCGGTACAACCCCAATTTCCTCAGTTCTCCCTGCCTGCCTGAGCCTGTCAAAGACACCGTAAACACGGCATTATCTCACTCTCAACCTTTCCTGATCTGTCACGCTCTGACACTTCTATGTGTCCGCTGAGTGTGC
Source organism: Acidobacteriota bacterium (assembly GCA_031418175.1). Taxonomy (GTDB): domain Bacteria; phylum Acidobacteriota; class Blastocatellia; order RBC074; family RBC074; genus JACPYM01. The sequence goes on from JANOWX010000717.1 coordinate 3,123, forward strand.
CCGTTCCTTAGTCAGCCTGAACACTCAAACCGAAACCGCTGTAAGAGGCGCCAATCAATGCCCTCATTGTTCGGCCAGCACCTGTGCCACGGCTGCCAAAATCTGTTCGTGCTGTGTGCCATTGCTGGCGACGATGCCGGTCATGTTGCGCACTTCCGGCGTGTTGAAGTTGAGCGGCGCGCCGTTGCGGTCGGTCACCATGCCGCCCGCTTCGCGCAAGATAGCGGCGGGCCCGCAGGTGTCCCACTGATTGGTGCGCGAACCCGGATGAATGTACACGTGCGCCTGACCGTCGGCGATCAAGCCGAACTTCAACCCGACGCTGCCCGAACGGATTTCACCCCGGATGCCCAGCAGCGCGCGAATGCGATCCACCACCGGGCTGTGATGCGAACGGCTCATCGCGGCAGTCATCTTGTTGGTGTCAGCCTGCGGCGAGACGTGCAACCGTTTGGTTGACCATTTCTCTTCGACAAACGCGCCCAGGCCGGTCGCCGCATAAAACATGCGGTCAACCGCCGGGTTGTAAACCACGCCGACCTGCGGTTCGCCCTTGATCGCCAGGCCGATCATCACGGCGAATTCATCAATCCGTTCGATGAATTGTTTGGTGCCATCCATCGGGTCAACCATCCAGACGCGCTCGTGTTGCAAACGGACGCGGTCATCGGGCGCTTCTTCTGACAGAATGGCGTCGTGCGGAAAGTGCTTTTGCAATGCTTGCACGATCATTTCGTTGGCGGCCTTGTCTGCCGCCGTGACCGGGTCGTCATAACCCTTCCATTGCACCTCGGTCTCGGTGGCATAAAAGTCCATCAAAATTTTGCCCGCCGCGCGCGCCACTTGCCGGACGATTTCTAGTTCTTTCTCCATACTTGCCTTGGGCTGCCTCTGACAGCGTGTTTGCTTGCGTGTTAAGCTGCACTTTAACAACCGCCGCGCATTTCACCAAACCGCATGAGATTGGAGCATAGATGAGCAAACACGCTACGCCCGCAGGCACGCGCAATTACTGTCAACGCTTTGCCGGCGCACTCGCCGCAGCGCACTTTCGTCAGGCGCAAGACCTCTGGTTATCTTCAATCGGACTCGGCACCTATCTGGGCCAACCCGATGAACGCACCGACGCCGCCTATCAAGCCGCCATCAAACGCGCCGTGGCGTTGGGTTGCAACGTGATTGACACGGCCTCCAACTATCGCTTTCAACGCAGCGAACGCAGCCTGGGCGCGGCCTTCGCCAGTTTGTTTAGCGATGGCACGGTGGCGCGCGAAGAAATCGTCGTCACGACCAAAGGCGGATTCGTCCCCTTCGACAGCGTGCCGCCCCTTGGGCAAAACGATTTTAAGCGCTATGTCGAAGAGACGTTTATCAACCCGGGCGTCTGCGCCTGGGAAGATTTTGTGCAGGGCCAGCATTGCATGACGCCCAAGTATCTGGCGCATCAACTGGCGCAGAGTTTGAATAACCTGCAACTGGAAGCGGTGGATGTGTATTACCTGCACAACCCCGAGTCGCAACTGGCCGAAGTCGCGCCGGATGATTTTTACGCGCGCTTGCATACAGCCTTTGAATTTCTGGAAGAGGCCGTCGCGGCGGGCCAGCTTGCGCTGTATGGCACGGCGACCTGGAACGGCTACCGCGTTCCTGCGAACAGCGCCGAATACCTTTCGCTCGAACGTGTCGTGCAAACGGCGCGGGCTGTGGCGGGCGACCGGCATCATTTCAAAGTCGTGCAACTGCCCATCAACCTCGCGATGACCGAAGCGTTCACGCACGCCAACCAAACGCTCAACGGCCAGCCGGCGACTTTTTTGGAAGCGGCTGCCGAACTGGGTATCACGGTGATGACCAGCGGTTCGATCCTGCAAGCACGGCTGGCGTCGGGGTTGCCGCCGATTGTGAACGACGCCTTTCCGGGGCTGAGTACCGATGCGCAACGCGCGCTGCAATTCGTACGTTCAACGCCGGGCGTCACGACGGCGCTGGTCGGGATGAGCCAGGTCGAACACGTGGCGGAGAATCTGGCCTTGGCGAAAATGCCGCCTGCCGCAACCGCTGAGTACCTAAAATTATTCAGCAAGAATTGAATTGGAATACACGCGAGTAACATTTCGTTACTTGTTCACGCAGAATTGAGTTGACGAATAAAAGCTGAGCGTGTAAATTGCGGCTTCGTTTTTGCAATACCAATTTCAAATGTAACTCGTAACTGTTTTTCCTGGGCATGGAAAAGTAAGAGCACTTGAGGAAAGTTAAGATGAATTTCCGTTATCAAGAAAATTTGATGGCCGCGCGCGCGGCGAATGGTGCGCCGCGCCGTCAAGTTGTGCCTTGCCTATACGCCCAAGGGTGGCCCGCATTGCCTTCGCTGGTTATTGAAGTAGGCCTTGACCTGAACACCGCTGGCATCAGCACCCTTGATAATTTCACCAAGTCCGATCACGGATACCGGAAGCGAGAAAAGTTGGCACGCTGAACAGCCTGCCAAACGGTTTTGAGAGAAACCCCGCCCGGTATTCAAAATGCCGGGCGGGGTTTTCGCTTTTAGATACGCAGTTTCGGTATCGCAAGCGGCCTCACCGGCGCACTCGGGTTGGCGTTCATACGCCAGACTCGCCCAATCACAAAGACGGTGAAGCCAAAGCATCCGCGGCACGGGCTTCCAAGTAGTTACCCGTTAGTAGCTGGTGAGAGTCCAGCCGCCGTCTTTTTCGCATTTTTGCGCCTACGCTGGGTGAAAGCCGGTTGCTGTGCACAACCGGGCATCATAAATAACATAAAAATAACTCCGGCCACGGTGCTGTTATTCGTGTGAGTAACTGCCGTGTTAGGCCAAGGTGTGTTTGCGACTAACTTGTCAGTTACTTTTTCGAGGGAAATATTATGAGCGCAGTTGCTGTGATGGCGAAGCTCGAAGGTTATGCGAGCTTTGACGAGATCAAAAAGGTGGTCGAGGCCTTCGAGACTTGTACCTTGCTGCGCGCTCAATGGACGCATGCCGCGCATTGGTTGGAACCGGATTTGAAAGCCTTGCCATAAACGAGAGAGAATCAAACAGGAGAGGAAAATGAATTCCGCGACGTACAGCGAGCTATTGCGCAACAACAAAAACTTCCGCCGTTTGTGGACGGGGCAGGTCATCAGCGAATTGGGCACGTGGTTTTCCGCGATTGCCGAATTGGGGCTGATGCGCCTGCTCTCCGGTTCGACGATGATGACGGTGGCGCTGTTGGTAGCGCGCACCCTGCCGTTTTTGCTGGTCTCGCCGCTGGCCGGCGTAGCGGTTGATCGCGGCAATCGCAAGCGCATTTTGATCGCGGCGGATTTGGTGCGCGCGGTGTTGGCATTGGGCTATTTGACGACGAACGTGGGCGCGCCGGCCTGGACGGTCGTGTTGATCACGGCGCTGATGACTTCGACGGGGACGTTTTTTGAGGCGGCCAAGAACGCGACGATTGCCAACGTGACGACGCGGCCAGAGATGTTGACGGCCAACGTGCTGATGTTCGGCACGCGCTTTTTGCAACTGACGCTGGGCGCGGCGCTAGGCGGACTGACGGCGGCCAAGTTCGGCTACAACGTGGCGTTCATCATCAACGCGCTGTCGTTCGTGGCGTCGGCCTATTTCATCTGGCAGATTCCAGGCGAAGCGTTGCAGCCGCAGCAAACAGAAGCGGCACCGGACGTTGCGAAAGCCCCGAACAAATTCTGGCGTGATGTGCGCGAGGGTTTTGCTTATATCTGGGCGCTGCCTTTCGTGCGCGGCATCATCCTGGTCAACGTTGGCTGGGCGACGGGTGGCGGGATGAACAACCTGCTGTTTGATCGTCTGGCCGGGCACGAGTTCGCCCAGGACGGTCGCGGCGATGTGGGGTTGGCGACGTTGTGGACGGCGGCAGGCGCGGGCCTGTTTATCGGGATGATGCTGGCGCGGCGCGCGGGCGCGTGGGCAGCCGAAGAGAAACGCGCGGGCTTGCTGATCGGCTGGGCCTTGCTGGCGCACGGATTGTTGTGGGCGAGCGCCGGGTTGATGCCATCGCTCTGGACGATGGCGCTAGCAGTGATGGCGAGCCGGTTGATATTGGGCGCGGAATTCGGCGTGCAGGAAACGCTGGTGATGCGCGTGGTCGCCGAAGAGTATCGCGGTCGCGTCTTCACCACCGACCGCGCGTTGGAGCTGACGACGATGACGCTCTCGATGTTGGCGGGCGGCTTATTGCTGCGCTATTTCACGCCCCGCCAGATGCTGATCGTGTCGGGCTTGTTGTCGGCGAGTCCAGGATTGATTTGGCTGCTGGCAATGTGGTTGAAGCAGATCAGCGTGCCATCCAGCGCGGTGCGCGAAAGCTATGTTGAGGCGGGCTAAAACCAGGCTCGCGGCGGCACAGGGAGTGGGTAGCCCAATGCGATTAAGGCAAGCGATTTGCCAGGCGGGTTGAACGCGGCGTGGAGCCGAAGCATTCAGCCTTCAGCATTCTTCCTTCCACATTCTCAATCCTCTTGCAGTGAGCGCCTTCGTGCGACTGCCTCTCTGCGAGAGAATTGAGAATGTGGAAGGAAGAATGCTGAAGGCTGAATGCTTCGGCTCCACGCTTTGTTATTTTGAATTAGCGTTGAGCTTGCGACCAAAAAATCAGCAGCGGCGTTAAAGGCTGCCAGCCAGTTGCGATGCAACAGGAACCCGTGCACTTCGTCTAGGAAAACCAATTGCTCGATTTCGACTTTGCGTTCGCGCAAACCCCTGGCAAGTCTAGTTGAAGCGCCAAGCCCGCGAATGCGGGCAGCAGACATTCGCTGACAGGCCGCCATCTGTCGCCCGCGTTCGCGGGCTTGGCTCTTAATCGCCAATGTTCCCAGGGTTCCGCGCGCTGGCGCGCTACACCCTGGGCTTTACGCTGCCGCCCGCATTCGCGGGCTGAAACCGAAGCGCACCCAAGAAAGTTGCCGCATCCATCCGGCCTGCTTGCCGTGTCAGCCTGAAAGTTTTTTGAGTTCCGTTTGATTGAACCCGATCACGACCTTATTGCCCTGGCGCACAATCGGGCGGCGCAGCAGGTTCGGCTCAGCGATGATGAGTTGAATCAATTCGTCACGCGGCGGCAGCTTGGCGGCGAAGTCGCGCGCTTTGTATACGGCGTGGCGCGTATTCAGGAATGGCGCAAGCTCGTCAGCGCCAAAGATCGCTTCGACCTCGGCGGCGGTCAGCGGCTGTTTGGCGTAATCGCGTTCGATCAGGTCTGCTTGCTTGAAGTTCTCGCGCAGGAAACTCCGCGCGTTGCGGCAGGTGGTTCAGGTGCTTTTTTGCCACAAGTGAATTTTCATAGGTGGTTAGTTGATTAGGTCAACAACTTTGCGGCGCTGCTATTGGATGCGGAGTCAGGCTTTCGCATTTTGCAGTACCTGCCAAGTGCATACGGCCACTTCAAGGCAAGCACAGGTTTCTCCCAGGTCTCATGAATGCCGGGTTTCCCATTGTGCCAAACGGCGAACTCCCTGTTACAAGAGGCACATTGAAAGTTGACGCAAGGCCAGTGCTCGCAGTTCGTATGATAGCCTTCCCGCTGTCCACAATGTGGACATTGAGGGAGCCAGAGCGGAAACAGTTTCAAGCCTCTGTAGACCGGATAGACAAGCGCAAGATAAAGGCAGATTCCACAGATTGCCGCGAATGACAGCGCTATCTTGGGAGAGGAAGGAAGCAGTTTAATAGCGTGTGGCTCAGCGATCAGCGCGCCAGCCGTCATACAAATAACTGCGAACAGTAAATCTAAAAGGCTAAAGCGCATGATGGTACTGCCCTCACGCTGATTATTCAGACGTTTTGCCCACCACAATAAAGCCAATCGCAACCTCGCCCGTTTTTAGCTTCAACTTGATTTCCAGAATGATCTGCTCCGATTCGTTGGTGACGACCTTCGGCATGTCCTTCTCATTCACCGTCGGAAAATTCAGCGCGAGCGGGGCCGGGTGGCCGGTGCCGATGGCGGCGCGGCTCAGTTTGATGAGTTCGGCGCCGGGGATGTCTTTGATGTCGGTGTCGGTGTCGGGCGGGCAGAGCAGGAAGAAATCGCGCGAGGGCGAGACGCCCAGATGCGCGCCGTCTTGCAGGCTCAAGCCGTAGCGCAGCGTGTACCAGCCCGCCTTGACGCCCTGGTCGCGGAAGTCATGCGTTTTGTTCGGGAAGTTGATGACGCCGACGAGCGCGCCTTCGTTGAGCTTGCCGAAGTTGGCGCCGTCAACGGCTCCATCGTGGCTGGGAATCTCTTTGCGAAACCAGAGATCGCAGACCACCTTGCCGTCCTTGCCGGTGATGCGCCAGCCTTTGTCGTTGAGTGTTGCGCGCACGGCAGCGGCAATTTTGGTTTCGGTCAGTGCGCCGATGGCTTCGAGTTTGAACTCGTTGCTACCTTTCGCCAGGGCCAGCGGCGCGAGCGCAAATAGCAGCAATGCTAAACAGAACTGTCGAATCATTCCCTCTGTTCTCCTGTTGACGACCAGCGCCAGCGGCGCGACATGTTTATAGTCGAAGCCGTCAAAGAATTTTAGCTCTGTAGGAGCGGCATCTGCGGCACATGCCGCTCCTACGGAGCTAAGGAAAATGTGCGCCTGCTGGCTATAAACATGCCGCTCTTATGGAGCGAAGAAAGCACAGGCTTTCGTCTCAACTTCGCCGCATGGACAAGCAGGTCTGCCCCTACGCGATTTCTTCGCTCCCTATTTCGCAAAATGCCCGATGTAGGCGCTGCGCTTGCCATTCAGCGACCACGTGACGCCGAGGCCCGTGCCGCCGAATTCGTCCAGCGTGGCGACGGCGGGCATCACGTGCGCGGTCGCGGTCAGCGGTTTGAAGAGCAGTTCTTCGTGACCGCAGACTTTGTCAGTGCCGACGATCGGGCGCGTGCTGATCGCGGCCAGCGTGCCCGCTTTGACGCGCGCGTAGGTCGGATGTTCGCCTTCGTATTCCATTTGCAAAGAGATGGGCGCGACATCGGTGCGCGTGACCGTCTCAAAAAGTTTACCGCCCATCGTGTGGGCAAAGGCGGTCAGGGCTGCGCGCTGCGCGGGGTTGGCGTTCGCATCCACGATCAACACGGCCTTGGCCGGATAGGCGTTGGTGAATTGATAGCCCAACGTATCAGCGCCGCGCGTGATGCCCACGATGCTCAGGCCGTCCAGCTTGACACCGTTCCATTCACCTTTCGAGACGCGCCAGGCCATGATGGCCTGGTCGCCCACCAGCCCGGCTTCGGAATTGGCGAAGCACTGGCCGGAGTAAACATCCATGTTGCGGGTTTCGACATATTCGCCGGTGATCTGTTGGGCTTGCGCGGTGACGGCCAGCAGGCTCAAACACAGGGCGGCGAGCAATAACGATTGTTTCTTCATCTGCGTGTTCTCCTTACTACATTGTTGCGCTTGGAAAAGCGCGGCCTTTGATGTGACAGCGGAATTGCCGGGTTGTGCGCTTCAATAATCCACGCATTCGGCCAGCGCCTCGGTCAGCAAGCCTTCGTCGAGCGCGTCACGGATGCGTTGCAACGCGGCTTGCACGCGCGCAGGGTCGCAATCGAATTCAGCGGCGAATTCAGCCACCGTGGCGCCCGCGATCAAATGATCCAGCAGCGTCTTGACCGGCAGGCGTTGAATTCCAATCACCGGTGTGCCGCCCATGCGCTCCGGGTTTGTGGTGATGGGGGGCGCGGTTTTTGCCAACCGTTGGGTGCGTTCGATGGCTTGCCGCAACTGCGGCGGCAAGCCCAGTTGCGCGGCGGAAAGACCGGCTGACGTCCTTACTTTAGATTTTTGGGGTGCTGTCATTGCCGTTGGTACCTCCGCGCAGCGCAACCTTACACCAAAAACAGACGGTTACGCCAAAGGCGGTTCGCCTTTGTGGCAGCCGCGCCCGGCTTTGTCGCATTCGCCCGGTTCAGCCAATCCGCCATCCGGGCCTAGACACAGTTGCGTGTGCAGGCACCAGAAATAGCCGCTATTCGAGGGCTGCACGTCCGGGTCTTTTTCGGTCGCGGTGTAAAACAGTCCCTTCCAGCGCAGCGACGAGCACAGGTTTGGGCGATTCGGATTTAAGTTGTCGAGTTCTGGCATCTTCAAACCTCCGGTTAGGGAAGGGATGAGGGATGAGGGATGAGGGATGAAGGGAGCTAAAATTTCATCCCTCATCCTTCATCCCTCATCCTTTTCTCACCCCGCCGCTTGCAGCAACGCGCGTTTGACCGCGACGCTGGCGAGCTGGATTTTGTAGGCATTGCGCGAGAGCGCCTGCGCATTGGCGACGGCGAGTTTGGCCGCTGCGGCTGCGGCGTCTTCGCTGACGGTTTTGCCGATGAGCGATTTGGCGGCTTCGTCCGCAACCCAGGGCACTGGCGCGACGTGGCCCAGCGTGATGCGCGCGGCTTTGACCTTCTTCGCGGAGTCCAGTGTCAAAGCAACAGACGCAGCAGCCAACGGCCAATCCAGCGCCTCTTTCTGGCGCACCTCATAGGTCGCGCTCTTCATCCCGCTGACGCTGGCCGGGACGAGAATGTCGGTGACGATCTCGTTCGGTTGCAGCGCGTATTCGCGTTCGCCGGACGATTTGGGCGTGACGAAGAATTTGTCAGCGTCCACTTCGCGCGCGCCGCCGGGGCCGAAGATTTTGAGCTTCGCGCCCAACGAAATCAGCGCCGGAGCGAGCGAGGACGGGTTGACGAATTTCGCCTCGCCGCTGTTGCCCAGAATCGCGTGATAGCGGTTGTCGCCCGTCGCCACCATCGGCGCGCCGTCTTCGGTGCGCGGCAACAGGCCGAAGCCCGAACGATAAAACCAGCAACGCGGGCGCTGGCACAGATCGCCGCCCACCGTGCCCATATTGCGAATCTGTGGGCTGGTGATGCCGGCAACGGCTTGCCAGATGGCGGGGTAGCTGCGTTTGACCGCCGCGTTGTCGAGGATTTCCTCAAGCGTGACGAGCGCGCCCAGGCGCAGGCCCTTGGCGGCGGTGTAGGTGATGCCGCCGAGTTCCTTGATGCCTTTCAGGTTGACGACGCGTTTGGGCGTGACGACGTAATCCTTGAGCAAGGCCAGCAGGTCGGTGCCGCCGGCCAAAGCTTCGGATTCGCCCCACGTTGCGCCGAGCGCCGCTACGGCTTGTTCTTTGGTGGTTGGGCTGGCGTATTCAAAGTTATGCATTAGCCCCTCCCTTCTTTTTTCGCCCCAGCTTGGGATAAAGCTGCTAGGACGCGGTCGGGCGTTAGTGGGATGGTGGAAACGCGCACGCCGATGGCATTGGCGACGGCGTTTGAAATCGCCGCGCCGGGCGAATTGGTCGGCGGTTCGCCCAGTCCGATTGGGCCGCGTTCGTCATAACCGGGGCCGGTCATCATGTGGACTTTGAATTCGCCGATGTCGCGCAGGCCCGCGAGTTTATAAAACTCCATGTTGCCGTTGAGCATGCGCCCGGAGTGGTCGTCCATGATCTTTTCTTCGTAAAGCGCGTAGGTCACGCCCATGATCATCGCGCCGAAGACCTGCGATTCCGCCGTCTTCAGATCCATGACCAGGCCGCAATCCTGCACGGCGACGAAGTTGTTCATCTTGACGATGCCGGTTTCGATGTCCACCGAAACGTCCGCCATTTGCACGCCGCCCACGCCTGCCGAAGCCAGCGTGCCTTGGCCGGGATGTTTGCCGCGCGCGGTGATAGAAGTTACGCCTAGCTTCGCGCAGGCCTGTTTCCAGGGCATGCTCTTGGTGGCGTCGCCGATGACTTGAATCTTGCCGCCCACGGCTTCCAGCTTGTCCGCCGTCGTGCCCAGCGTAGGCGCGACTTTTTCAAACAGCAGATTCAACGCATCCACCGAACCACGCCGCGACGACGAACTGATGCCGCCCGTGGTGGTCGAACCGCCAGAGCCACCCGAAACCGGATAACGATTGTCGCCGATGCTGACCTTGACCCAATCCAGCGGAATGCCGAAGGTCTCAGCCACGACGACGTTGAGCACGGTACGCACGCCTACGCCCAAGTCTTGCGTGCCGCAGCGGATTTCCGCAGTCCCGTCAGGGTTGATGATGACGTCGCAATCGCTGTTGTGCGGGCCGCCCTGCCAGGTGTGGATCGAAAGCCCCAAGCCGCGTTTGACGGTTTTGGTGCTGCCCAAGCCGCCTTCGCCACGCGGCCGCCAGGTCTTCTTCCAATCAATCAACTCAGCGGCTTTCGCCAATTCGTCTTTGTAGGTGACAGCGCGCGCGCCGGTCAGTTCGATGTTTTTCAGAAAGAAGTCGAGCGGGTCCATGTTGAGCTTGGCCGCCAAATCTTCCAGCGCACCCATGGTGATAAGGGCCATTTGCGGATGATTGGGTGCGCGCCAAGCGCGTTGCGGGCCAACGTTCGTGGCGACAACTTGTAATTTGTTGCGCGAGTGGGGAATTCGAGTGAAGACATAGGGAAAGGTTATATTGCCAAGGTTGCCCATACCTCCGCTGCCCCAGGTATCACTTTCCCAGACGGTGAGCGTGCCGTCTTTCATCGCGCCGACTTTGACCTTGGCATACATTGACGGGCGCGTCCCGGCAACGGCCAATTCAGCATCCCGGTCTAGGAAATACTTGATCGGTTTGCCGCCCGCTAGTTTGGAAGCCTTGGTCATCTCGATGCCCCAGATGTCAATCGGGAACTTGCTGCCAAAGCCGCCGCCGATGTGATCCATCTTGACGCGGACGTTGCTGGCAGGCATTTCCAACGCGCGGGCCAGTTCGGGGCCGACGGGCGAAACCGATTGCGTCGAAGGGTGAATCAAAACGTTCTTGTCATCCGCCCATTCAGTGACCAAGCCGTGCGCTTCCAGACAGCAATGCGTGATGACGTCGTTTCCATAAAAACCTTCGACCACGACCTCCGCTTCGGCAAAAGCCTTTTCAGGTTCGCCCACGTCGCGCGAATTCACCGGACGCAGATTCGCCGCGGGCGCTTTCGACCGGTCAGTCTCGTTGACGAAATGCGGCAGCTTTTCGTATTGCACCTTGATCGCGCGCACGGCGTCTTCGGCTTGCCCTTCGGTTTCCGCCGCGACGGCGACCAATTCGAGGCCTGCCCATTGAATCTCACCGCCGGGGACAGGAATGATCTTGACCGCCTTCACGCCCGGCATTTTTTCCGCGACCGAAGTGTCAATGCTGACGACCTTGGCGTGCGCGTGCGGCGATCGCAAAATTTTGCCGTAGAGCATGCCGGGCCGGTTGATGTCGTAACTGTATTTCGCCTTGCCACTGACTTTGTCCGGGCCGTCAATGCGCGAGATGCGTTTGCCGATGTATTTGCGTTTGTCGGCGTCGGGCCATTTGTACTCAGCCATTGCGCTTGCCTCCTTTCATTGTTTTCATTCCCGCTGAAGCCTGCGCCACGGCAGCCTTGATGCCCTGGTAGGTGCCGCAACGGCAGAGATTGCCGCCCATCCCGAGCCGCATCTGTTCGTCGCTGGGGTTGGGATGTTTGTCGAGCAACGATTTGCACGCCATCACAAAGCCGGGCGTGCAGAAACCGCATTGCTGGGCGTCGTTGTCCCAGAACGCCTGCTGCACCGGGTGCAGTTTGTCGCCCACGGCCAGACTCTCGACGGTGGTGATTTTGTGGCCGCGCGCTTCGAGAGCGAGCACCGAGCAGGCATAGACCGGCTTGCCGTCCATTTCCACCGTGCACGCGCCGCAAGTGCCGCGATCACAGACGCGCTTGGCGCCCGTCGTGTCGAGGTCGTTGCGCAGGCAATCGAGCAAGGTCACACGCGGTTCGACGCTGGCCTTGACCGGCTTGCCATTGATCGTCAGCGTGATGTTGACCTTGTCGGGCCCCAGGATTGTGACCGCAGGCTCGGTTGCGGCTTTGGCCTCGACAGCTTCGCCCGCAGCTTCTCCAGTGAGAAGGGGGATGGAAAGCGCGAGGCCGGAGCCTTTCAAAAAGCTACGACGCGACACCGCCGGGTCATTGCCGGGCTGGTCGGGCCGCTCATCGGATTTGCTCATCGGCTACCTCCGTAAAGGGAATTGGGATCAGCGCCGCACCCGCCAGAGGGGCGCGGCAAAACTTGTCCGGGAAACTTCGTCAGGGTGAATCTAGCGGGAGAAAGCCACAGACGAAGCCGTTTGGATTTTGGTTACGATTGTATCGAGACAGCGAATGTGATCGGAACGCGGCGCAGTATAACAACGGGCGGAAGAAAGCGACAAGCGCTAGCCCGTCGTGGCGAGGTATTCGCGGAATTCGACCGGGTCCTGGCAGCACACGCACGGCCCCGGTTTATGCTCAGTGATGTTGCAGACGATGCAGTAATAATCCAGGTCGTGCAGCTTGCCGTCGCGCCAGGATTGAAGCTTGATGACTTCGAGGTAAGCGGTTTGCGTGAAGAGACGCGCGGTGATTTGCAACTCGCGCTCGCGGAAGCGTTGATCCAGCCAGACGGCGGCGGCGCTGTCGGTCGGCAGGATGGGATAGAGTTTGCCGTCCGTGGTTTTCAACGAATACACGTGGCCGCGCGCGTCGCAATCGGGTTGCACTTGATATTGCCGTTGCAATTCTTCGGTCAGACAGACGATGCGGCCGCGCAGCTTGGCATCACGCGCGGTTTCGCTTTGCGCGTTCGTAATGGTTGCCGCGCTGAAGAGGAGCGGTGCGGCGGCGACGAATTGACGGCGATCCAGCTTCATTCTTGGTGACCTCTTGCGGCGGGTAATCTAGCCAATCGGCCCGGCAAATTCAAACGCCGCCGCAATTGCCGCCCGCCGCAATTGCCTTTATAGTGCGGCGCGTTCTCATTGGCACGTTACGTCAACCTTTGCGCCATTGAATCGAGTGAACCGGAATCAACGAGGTGAATATCATGTCAGCTACGGCAGTTGCGACCATCGCCGAAATGCTCGAGACCTTGCCCGAACCGGCGCAAGTGCGCGTAGTCGAGCATTTGCGCGAATACATTCAAGAACTGCGCGATGAACTCGCGTGGGACAATTCCTTCATCCGAACGCAGTCGAAACTTGCCGCTGTGGCGCGCCGCGCCAGACAGGAGGTTGCAGCAGGCCAAGCCCGGCCTTGCCTGCGTTGATCAATGTCGAACACCAAACACCTAACCATCCTCATAGACAAACCAAGCTGGCCCAAGAGCAAGCCGCCCAAGGAAATCAACGACCTCAGCGGCAGCGCGGCGGTCAGCCTAGACCTCGCCTTGTTGCAAACGGCCTTGTGGACGCGCCCGCCGCGCTTCACCGGCTGCGACCTGGGCGATTGTTGGGCGTGGTTGCGCTATCAGCGGGCGTTCGCCCCGGCGTATGACCTGCGCTTGCGGCGCGAGTGGGACGAGATCAGCAGCCAGCAAAAGGCCGTCCTGAGCGAAGAGATGAGCGTGGGTATTGCCACGCAAGTGTTAACCGAAAAGCTCGGCTTCCTGTTGTTTGTCGAGACCAAGGCGCTGGTCAAATTGCTCGGCACCAAGCTGCTCAAGCTGGGGCGCACGACCAAGCAGGGGCCGAAGAAAGCGCCCGATTACATCGCGCTGGATCGTGAATTGGGCTTCAGCGCGCTGGAATGCAAAGGCAATCAGAGTTCGCTCAAAGAGCTGCAACGCGCGATCAAGACGGGCATCGCGCAAAAGCAAAACCTGAATCCGGGCGAAGGCAGCCGCATCAAGCATTCGCTGGTGGCGGGCCTCTTCATCCCGCAAACGCGCAGCAAAGAGACGGCGACGCTGCAATTGAGCGACCCGACGTGGGAAGAAATGCTCCCGCTGCTGACCGAGATTCCGTTCCGCGAATTGCTGAGCGCCGTCGTGCAGTTGGCGCTGGCCAAGCATTTCGCGCTGTTGGGCTGTCACGCGCTGGCGAATGTGCTGGCCACCGCCGATTTGCACGAACAACAGCGCGCGCTGGTTGAGGCGCGCAAGCAGTTGGCCTTTCCGGTCAAGAAAACCAAGGCGCAATTGCAATTCGAGATTGAATACCCGCTGCCGTTGCAGGCGACGTTGAGCGCGCAGGAAAGTCTCTTCCCCGATGAACGCACGCGGGCGCGGCGGATGCGCTTTCAAATGAGTTGCGGACTGGAACTGTATGAACGCTTGACGCAAAGCCAGACGCCGGCGGAAGAGATTTTTCAATTGGCCAGCAAGCTCGAAGGGCAGGCCTGGCAGGCCGAGAGCGATGAATTGAGCGCGCGCTTGCGTTCGCCGCTGGGGTTTGAATTGCAATTGGAATATCGCAGTTAGGCAGATTGGCTTCAACGCCAAGAGGCCAAGCACGCCAAGAAAGCCAAGCTTGTCCCAAGGCGGGAGAATTCTTGGCGCTCTTGGCGCTCTTGGCGTTGAAAGCCTCACTGCTTGCGGAGTTGAGCGGCTGCGCGGACGCGGGGCATAATGCAGCTATGGACACAAAATTTGTTATCGCTGGTAAAGAATTCAAATCGCGCTTGATCATCGGCACGGGCAAGTACCGCTCGAACGAGCAAATGGTCGAGGCCTTTGAACGCAGCGGGGCCGAGATGATCACCGTGGCCGTGCGCCGTGTGAACATCACCGACCGTTCGCAACCGTCGCTGCTCGACTTTATTGATCTCAAGAAGTTCTCGATCCTGCCGAACACGGCGGCTTGCTATACGGCGGAAGAGGCCGTGCGCACGGCGCGGCTGGCGCGTGAGGTTGGCCTCTCAGACTGGGTCAAGGTCGAGGTCATCGGCGATCAAACGACGCTCTTTCCCGACAACGAAGCGACGCTCAAGGCGACCAGGATTTTGGTCAAAGAAGGCTTCACCGTGCTGCCCTATTTCAGCGACGACCTGATTATGGCCAAGAAATTGATTGACGCGGGCGCGGCGGCAGTGATGCCGTTGGCCGCGCCCATCGGTTCGGGGCTGGGGATTCAGAATCCGAACAACCTGCGGATTTTGCGCGAGCAAATTACTGCGGTGCCGCTGATCGTAGACGCGGGCGTAGGCACGGCCAGCGACGCCTGCTTTGCGATGGAGTTGGGCATTGACGGCATTCTGATGAACACTGCGATTGCCGAAGCCGAAGCGCCAGGCGAAATGGCTGAAGCGATGAAGCTGGCCGTGCAAGCGGGGCGGGGCGCTTATTTGGCCGGGCGCATGCCGAAGCGGTTGTATGCGAGCGCGAGCAGCCCGTTGACGGGTGTGGTGCGCTAACGGGAAGTCTGGTGAAGTTTGGAGAAGTCTGGCAATGAATGATTGTCCGACTTCCCCAGACTTCCCCAGACTTCCCCAGACTTTTTGGAATCGCTATGTCTGATCTGTATGCGGTGCTGGGCGTCAAACGTTCCGCCGAGGCCACCGAGATCAAATCTGCCTACCGCCGGTTGGCGCGCCAGTATCATCCTGACGTCAACCCGGACCCAGCGGCGGCGAAGCAATTCGCCGTGCTCAACGAGGCCTATCACATCTTGAGCGATCCGGCGCGGCGCACATGGTACGATCGCACCGGCAGCATTCAGGGGATCAATCTCATCACGAATACCAGTCAGATGAGCGTGGCGTCCATGCGCGCGGCGCGGCGGGCCTATTACCAGGCGCGCGCCGACCGCATCG
>JANOWX010000718.1:0-3775 GCA_031418175.1 Acidobacteriota bacterium
AGCCTGCCCTCCCTCACGGTCGGGCTACTGACACAGCCACAGCTAAGCACTGACGACGAGACCATCATGACTTTACTGGAACGACTCGGAATCGAAACGGAACGCGACGCCTGCGCCATTGTGGCGAACGTCAAACGCGACGGCCGCCCTTCGCACGGCAACGTCAAACGCACGCTCGAAGCCCTGACCAAAATGGGCCACCGCACCGGCGAGATTGCCGGCGAAGGCGACGGCGCGGGCATCCAGACCGACATCCCGCGCGAGGTCTGGCGCAACTGGCTGGAAGCGCAAAGCCTGATCGGCGACACCGCCGAACATCCCTATTTCACCGTCGCCCACCTGATGCTGCCCGCCAGCGCGCGCGCGCAACACGCCGACATCAAACGGCGCGCGCAAGAAATCTTTGCGCAGGGCGGCCTGGAAGTCGTGCACGCGCAAGACGCCCAGAACCGGCGCGAAACACTGGGCCCACTGGCGCGCGCCAACGAACCGCTCTTCTGGCAAATCGGCGCGATCCCGCGCGCGGCGCGCCGCATTGAGAACCGCGACTCGTTTCAGATTCATTTGCAACTCGAACGCGAATTGCCGCTGCACGTCGTCAGCTTCAGCAAGACCAGCGTCGTTTACAAAGTGCGCGGCGATGCCGAAGCCCTGCGCCGCTACTTCCCCGAACTCTCGCGCCCCGAATTCAAATCGGCGATCACGCTGGGCCACGGGCGCTATTCGACCAACACCAACTCCGCCGCCGAAAAGGCGCAGATGTTTTCGACGCTGGGCCACAACGGCGAAATCAATTCGATTGACCGCCTCACGCGCGAAGCCATCGCCCTGGGCTTCCAACTGCCCGGCAGCGCCAGCGATTCGCAAATCCTGGATCGCGTAGTCGAGAGCCTGATGTTCAATTACGGCCTCTCGCTGATGGAGACGCTCGAAATCATCTTCCCGCCCGTCTGGAGCGAGAGCGAGAAACACGACGGGGAGATGAAAAACTTCCACCGCTACTTTCGCCGCGCCTTCGGTTCGCTGGCGCAGGGGCCCGCCGCCATCATCGCGCGCGAAGGTGACGAGATTGTCTTCAGTTGCGATGCCCTCGGCCTGCGCCCGCTCTGGTTCGGCGCGACCGAGAAGGAGTACTTCGCTTCATCCGAAAAAGGCGTCGTGCCGCTGGAAGCGATGATCGAAGACCCGCGCCCGATGGCTCCCGGCGAAAAGATGGGCCTGCTCTTGCGGCGCGGCAGCAACGTCGAAGTCTTCGAGCATCAGGAATTGCAACAGCGCATCTTCGAACTGGCCGCGCACCGCTACGACTTCCGCCGCCTGAACGAAGTGACGATGAACGCGAGCTTGTTTGCCTTCACCGCCAAACCGGTGGAACAAATCGAAGCCGCGCCGCTGGAAAACGAATCGCCCGAAGACGCCGTCGCTTATGAAGACGAACAAGCCGAGCGCATCGCCAAGATCGAACGCACGCTTGGTTCAAGCGACGCGCTGGCCGCGCTGGGCTGGACGAAAGAGGAAGTGGACAACGTGATGACGATGGCGACGAACAAAGACCCGTTGAGCGGGCTGGGTTACGACGGCCCGCTCGCCGCGTTCTCCAAAGTCCGCCGCAACCTCGCCGATTACTTTCAGGAACGCGTCGCCGTCGTCACCAACCCCGCGATTGACCGCGTGCGCGAAGGCGATCATTTCTCGGTGCGCGTCTTTCTGGGCCGCCGTCCGCCGCTGACCGAAGGCGGCGCGTTGACCCAGCAACTGGAATTGAAATCGCCGCTGCTGTTGGGCGGCGCGCTGGCCGACCGGCAAAAGCTGGCCGCCGCGCATCGCACCATCGCGCAGGAATTCGGCACCTGTCTGATGGACGATCTGGCGCGCGAATTCAGCGAGAGTCCCCAAGGTGTTGATGCTGTCAATCCCTTTTCCGCCGAAGGCACGCTGCGCCGTTTGAAACAATCGGGCGGCGGCATCGGCACGCTCGATTCAATGCCCACAGGTTTGGTCGCGCGCACGATTGACATCAGTTACGAAGAAGGCGAGACGCTCGCGGACGCCCTGGCGCGCATCAAGCAACAGGCGCGCGAAGCCGTCACGGCGGGCGTGACGCTGCTCATCCTCGACGACACCGAAGCCTTCAACGACTACAAACTATTCATTGATGCGCACCTCGCGCTGGCCGCCGTGGATCAGGCGCTGAACTCACCAATCGAGGTCTCGGTCTCCGGCTGCGCCATCACCTCCGACATTGTCAGCGGCCTGGGCAATGAACAGCAGGATGGTGAGAGCCTGCGCCGCCGTTGCAGCCTCGTGTTGAAATCGGGCCAACTGCGCAACCTGCACGATCTATGCTTCGCGCTCGGTTGCGGCGCGGACGCGGTCAATCCCTACGCGATGTACGAAGTCGCGCTGCGTGATGCGGTGGATGAAGAGTCGGCGGTCAAAGCTCTGCGCGGCCTCTTTGCCATGCAGCACACCGGCATCGAAAAAGTCATGTCCACGATGGGCGTGCACGAACTGGACGGGTACGGACGCTTGTTCGCCTCGGTCGGCATGTCCAACGAAGTCGCCGACATCTTTGGCATCAAGAACTACTGCGGCTCCGACACGGCAGGCCTCACGATTGCGAAGCTCGACGCCGAATTGCGCGAACGCCTCGTCACGCGCCGCAAGCAGGCCGAGAAGAACGCCAAGTCGAAAACGCTGGCTGGCACCTCAGGCCTGGCGCGCGAATACCGCCGCCAACCCTACGTCTGGAGCGCCGCCGGCAAGGTCGCGCGCAAAGAGGAGCGCTACGAAAACTTCATCGCCAAGCTGCAAGAGATAGAACACAACACGCCGGTCTCGCTGCGCCACCTGCTCGACCTGAACGAACGCGCCATCGTCACGCGCAATTACGCCGACACCAAAATCGGCAATCACAGCGCGCCCATTTTCATTGCGTCCATGTCCTTCGGCTCGCAAGGCGAGACCACCTTCCGCGCCTACGCCGAAGGAGCCAAGCGGCTGAAGATCGTGGCGATGAACGGCGAAGGCGGCGAAATTCCAGACATGATGGGCAAGTACAAAGAGTATCGCGGTCAGCAGGTCGCCTCGGGCCGCTTCGGCGTCAACATTCATTTGCTCAACTGCGCCGACTTCCTCGAAATCAAAATCGGGCAAGGCGCAAAGCCCGGCGAAGGCGGTCATCTGCCTGGTTTCAAAGTGACCGAGCTGATTGCGGCGACGCGCCACACCCCGCGCGGCATTGACCTGCTCTCGCCCGCGAACAATCACGACATCTATTCCATCGAAGACCTCGCGCAGGTGATCGCGGAACTCAAGACCGCCAATCCACACGCCAAAATTTCGGTCAAGATTCCCGCCGTGCCCTTCATCGGCCCCATCGCCACCGGCATCGCCAAAGCTCACGCCGACATCATCGCCATCAGCGGCTACGACGGCGGCACCGGCGCGGCCCGCAAACACGCGCTGCGCCACGTCGGCATGCCCGTCGAACTGGGCGTCAAAGAAGCCCATCGCGCTTTATTGAAAGCTGGCCTGCGCGACCGCGTCGAAGTCTGGGCCGACGGCGGCATCAAATCCGGCACCGATGTCGTCAAGCTGATGTTGCTGGGCGCGAACCGCGTCGGTTTCGGCACGATGGCGATGGCCGCCGTCGGTTGCACCAGTTGCCGCGAATGCAACACCGGCACCTGCCACGTCGGCATCACCGCGCATTTCAAAACCGAAGAGGACGCCAAGGCTGGCGGCGCGAAAAAGTACACGCCGCGCGAATACG
>JANOWX010000719.1:0-4454 GCA_031418175.1 Acidobacteriota bacterium
CTCTAATGCCGGGTTGTTCCCTTCCTGTGTTTTTCCTGGCTAACCTCGCACGCGTTTTAGCACCAGCCTGGCTGTCACGAACCTACGCTTTCCCTGACTTGCCGTATAGTTTTTCCACTAGGTTGGTAGAAAAACTAAACCCGCAACACGCGCCGGTATCAGGTCTATTCGACCACAGTAATGCCCAGCCCCGCGCCTGCGCTGACCTTCACCATTCCTTGCGCGAGTTCAAGCCCATCCGCCGCGACATCCCCCACGATATCCAAATGCCCATCCAAATCGGCATAGGCAAAATTATTGAGCGCCAGCGCCAGGTGAGCCGCCGCCGCCAGCGAGATGCGCGATTCGTCCATGCAACCGAGCATGGTGCGCAGGCCGCGCGCTTCGGCGACGGCGTTGGTTTTGCGCGCGCCCGTGAGGCCGCCGCTTTTCATCAGCTTGAGGTTGATGAGCGGCGCGGGCGTCAGCAACGCATCCGCCGCGTTCAACACCGATTCGTCAGCCATCACCGGAATCGGCGCGCGTTGGCAAAGTTCGCGCATGCCCGCCAGGTCGGCGGCGTTGAGCGGCTGTTCGATAAAAGCGATGTCGCAAGCGCGCAGTTCCGCCAACACGCGCAAGGTCTCGGCCAGTGTGTAGCCCTGATTGGCATCGAGCGTGAGGCGCATGGCGGGGCCCACAGCAGCACGCACCGCACGCACACGTTCGACATCGGCTGCGGCCTCCAACCCAATTTTGATTTTCAACGTTTTGAACCCTTGCGCCTGAAACGCGCGCGCTTGGGCGACGCTGGTGGCGGTTGCGGCAATGCTGAGCGTGACCGAGGTTTCGATAGCGTCGCGCGCCGCGCCCAGCAACCGATAGAGCGGCAAGCCGGCCAGTTTGCCGAGCAGGTCATAGAGCGCGATGTCAACGGCGGCAATGGCGCTGGGCGCGCTTGGGGCCAGTTCGTTGAAGCGTGCCCACAGGGCTTCGATGCGCGTGGCGTCGGCGCCGAGCAGGACGGGTTTGAAGAGTTGATTGATCGTGTGTTCGACAGTCTCAGCAGTTTCGCCGGTGACGTGCGCGTCAGGCGCGGCGTTGCCGTAGCCGATCAGGCCGTTTTCCAATTCGAGGCGCACTACGATGTTGGGCGCGACCTCCACCGCTTCATAGGCGACGACCGAAGGATTGCGCAACTGGAAGTCGTGGCGTTGCACGTTCAGCGAAACGATGCGGGTGTTCATAGTTGGTGAAGCTGCCGCAAGCATTCTTCGGCAAGCTCGGCGGCGGATTGCGCGGCGTGGATGGCGATGTGGATCGGCGCGGCCTGATAAAGCGGCAGGCGCGCTTCGTAACGGGCGCGCGCGCTGGCTTCGTCAGGCGCAAGCGGGCGCGTGACGCCGTCCTGTTGAATGCGTTGCCAGCACAATTCAAACGGCGCATTCAACCAGACCAGCACACCGCTGGCTTGCATCAACGCGCGGTTCTCAGCGCGCGTGAGCGCGCCGCCGCCGGGCGCGATGATGGCGGGCTCGGCTTGGGCCGCTTCGGCCAGCGTTTGCGTCTCGAGCTGGCGGAAATGTTCTTCGCCAGCTCGTTGGACTAACTCAAAAATCGAGCACTGAGCGCGCGCCTCAATGCGCCGATCCAAATCAATGAACGGGCGCTGCAAGCGGGCCGCCAGCACGGGGCCGACAGTGGATTTGCCGGAAGCCATAAACCCGACAAGAAAGATTTGGGATTTGAGATTTGAGATTTGAGATTCGCTCATTGCGCAACGCGCGCGCCGCAAGCGGCGAGAAGCTGGTAAAACTCCGGCAACGAGACCGCAGCCGCGTCGGCATTGACGATCTGCGTTGCGCCCTCGGCCACGAGCGCGGCGATGGCGAAGGCCATGGCGATGCGGTGATCGCCAAAGGAATCCACCACCGCGCCGTGCAAGCGCTGTTTGCCTTTGATTTGAAAACCGTCCTCGAACTCTTCGATCTGTGCATTCATCTGGCGCAGGTTGTCAACGAGGGCGCGGATGCGGTCGCTCTCTTTGACGCGCAATTCGCGGGCGTCGCGCACGGTCAGTGTGCCGTCAAGTTGCGTCGCGGCGACGGCCAGGATCGGCAATTCGTCAATCAGATTGGCGATGACCGCGCCCGAAAGCGTGAGATCGCCTGTGAGCTCGGACGAACGCGCGCTGAGATCGGCCACCGCTTCGCCGTGCGCCAGGCGTTCGTTGCTGATTTCAAGCTGGCCGCCCATTTGCCGCAGCACGTCGAGCAAGGCCGTGCGCGAAGGATTGATGCCGATGTGGCGCAAATGAATTTCGGCATCGGGCACAATCAGCGCCGCGACCAGAAAGAACGCCGCCGAAGATAGATCGCCCGCGACCGTGTATTCACCGAGCGGTTTTAGTGCCTGTCCACCGGCCAGTGAGAGGCGTTCCCCGGCATTCGTTGGTTCGCTCTGCAACATGACGCCGCATTCGCGCAGCATCACTTCGGTGTGGTTGCGCGTGGGCGTGGTCTCGATCACCGACGTGACGCCGTCGGCGAACAACCCGGCCAGCAGCGTGCACGATTTGACCTGGGCGCTGGCGACGGGCGGCGTGTATTCAATCGCTTTCAAGTTACCGCCGTGGATACGCAGCGGAGCGTAACTGCCGTCGCGGGCTTCGATGCGCGCGCCCAGCAAGGTCAGCGGTTCGATGACACGTTTCATCGGGCGGCGCTGGATGCTTTCGTCGCCGGTGATTTCGGTGGTGAAGGGCTGCCCGGCCAGAATGCCTGAGAGCAGCCGTATCGTCGTGCCCGAATTGCCCGCGTCCAATACGCGCGTGGGCGCTTGCAAGCCGTGTAGGCCGACGCCCGCGATTTCGATGGCCGCGCGCGAACGTTTGCCTGAACGTTTGCCTGAACGTTTGATAGATACGCCCAGCGCTTCCAAACAATCAAGCGTGCTCTGGCAATCGCGGGCCGAAGAATAGTTCAACAGCCGCGACGGGCCGGCGCCGAGCGCCGCGCACATGGCGCTGCGGTGTGAAATGGATTTGTCTCCGGGAATTTGAAAGTCGCCGCGCAGCCGTTCAACAGCAGCGAGGGTGACTGATGAAGCCGTGGTTGCAGTGGATGATGATAACGACATGGGTAAGGAAGTTTTGCCCTTGAACTGAAACTTTCGCGGAAAGCGCGCCGTACACACGGACGGCACTCCACGAACGATCCAAAAAAAAGCGCAGTTGCGGTGAAACGGTTGACCTGCTCACGAACAGGCCCGCTGATCGGGCCAATGCTCAACCGGGCCTGACAGAAGCCTTGCTTGACAGTAATTTTCAGCGTGTGTTACACAAGCTCGCGTTTTACCGAACATGCTTAGGTGATCGTCTCTGCGGTGTCCGAACGCGCGCATCTTACCATATGGGCCATACCGATTTTGTTCAGATGGATTGAGAGCGCGGCTATTTTGGCCTCTTTGCACAGACCAGGCCCGAAAGAAGGAACCCCCGGCTTATGATGCTAGCCGAAAATGTCGTCGAATTGACTATCGCCAGCCAACTGGAATTTATTGATCTGGTGACGACCCTCACGGATAACGTCACCCGCATGGTCGGGTTCGATGAAGAAGCGGCCTATTGGGTCAATATGGCGGTGCGCGAATCGGTCGCCAATGCGGTCGAACACGGCAATAAATACGATCCCAACAAAACCGTAGACGTTCGTTTCACCATCGGCGTGGATGCCTTGCGCGTCACGGTGCGCGATCACGGCGAAGGCTTCGATCCCGCGACCTTGCCCGATCCGCTCGATCCGAACAATCTTTTGAACCCGGCGGGCCGCGGCATTCTGTATATGCGCACCTTTATGGACAGCGTCGAATACGAGCGCCACCCCGATGGCGGCATGCTGGCGACGATGACCAAACGCCGCGCCCCGCAACACCTCGAAGCCCCCCAAGCCCATCACGAAGGAGACCGCAAACACGATGCAGTTGGAAATTACTGAACGCAACGTGACCGCCATTTGGGGCGACATCGTCGTGCTCGACATGCGCGGCAAAATCACCATCGGCGACGGCAGCGTGCTCTTGCGCGACACGGTCGAAGACCTGCTGCAAGCCGGGCGCAACCGCATCATCCTCAACCTGGGCGGCGTGAGTTATGTGGACAGTTCCGGCATCGGCGAACTGGTGTCGCGTTACACCACGACCAAAAACATGGGCGGCAAGTTAAAGCTGCTCAACCTGCCCAAAAAGATCAAAGACCTGCTGATGATCACTAAGCTGCTGACCGTCTTTGAAATTTATGAAGACGAACAGGCGGCGTTGGAAAGCTTCCAATAACGGCAATCAAGCCAGGCAAGCGAAGAGGCGCAGGCGTCAACAGATGCTTGCGCCTTTTGCTTTTGTGGGCACTACAGGAAGATTTGTTGTTATGTTCGCTGCTGTGCGGCTATGCCGCCTGATGTGCGGAAGGTCTGCGACCT
>JANOWX010000720.1:0-4949 GCA_031418175.1 Acidobacteriota bacterium
CGCGGGGCCGCCGAATATCAGGACATCGTCGCGGGCGCGCATTACCTGCGCGGACGCACGGACATTGACGTCAATCGCATCGGCCTCTGGGGCGGCAGTTATGGCGGCTTCCTGACGGCGCTCGGTCTGGCGCGCAACTCCGATCTGTTTGCCGCTGGCGTAGACATCCACGGCGTCCACGATTGGGCCTCACGCATCACCGGCGGCGAAGCCAACGACCGCGACGCCGCCAAAATCGCCCGTGAATCCTCGCCGATGTATGCGGTCGAGAAATGGCGCGCGCCGGTGTTGTTGGTGCATGGCGATGACGACCGCAACGTCGCGTTTAACCAAACGACCGAACTGGCGCGGCGCTTGCGCGAACTACAGGTCGAATTCGAGCAGTTGGTCTTCCCCGACGAGGTGCACGATTTCCTGCTGCATCGGAGTTGGGTGCAGGTGTTCAACACGGCTTTTGATTTCCTCGAACGCAAGTTGAAGAACGCGAAACCGCGTCAGACCAGTCTGAGCAATGACGCGGACATTCAAACCTCCCCACGTCCAACCTTAGTTGACCTGCTCATCCGCAACGGCCGCTTGCTTGACGGCTCCGGCGCAAACGAAACGCGCGCCGACCTCGGCATCACTGGCGACCGCATCACCTTCATCGGCGACGCGGCCAAAGCCAAGCTCAGGGCCACGCGCACCATTGACGCCACCGGCCTCGTCGTCGCGCCCGGTTTCATTGACCCGCACACGCACGCCGACGAAGACCTGTCGAACGCGCAACGCAAGGGCAATGTCAATTACCTGCTGCAAGGCGTCACCACCGTCGTCATCGGCAACGATGGCCGTTCGTCGCTGCCCATCGGCAAAAAGCTCGATCAACTCAACGCGCAAGGCATCGGCACCAACGCCATTCAACTCGTCGGCCACGGCAGCGTGCGCGGCGCAGTGCTGGGCGCGGCTGACATTGCGCCGACTGCCGACCAACTCGAAAAAATGAAAGCCCTCGTCAAACAGGCAATGGACGATGGCGCGTTCGGCATGTCCACGGGGCTGTATTACGCGCCGGGCAGCTTCGCCAAAACCGAAGAGGTAGTCGAACTCGCCAAGGTCGTCGCCGCGCGCGGCGGCATTTATGACAGCCACATGCGCGACGAGAGCAGCTACAACATCGGCCTGCTCGGTTCGATTGAAGAGGTCATCCGCATTGGCCGCGAAGCCCGCCTGCCCGTCCACATCTCGCACATCAAAGCCCTCGGCGTTGACGTCTGGGGCCAGAGCAAAGACGCCATCGCGCTGATCGAAAAAGCGCGTGCCGCCGGCGTCAACGTCACCGCCAATCAATATCCTTACACTGCGTCGGGCACTTCGCTCACCGCCGCGCTCGTGCCACGCTGGGCCGAAGCGGGCGGCAATGCCGAGCTGCTCAAACGGCTCGACGATCCCGCCATTCGCCCGCGCCTGGTCAAAGAGATGGAAGAGAACATGCGGCGGCGCGGCGGCGCGAATTCCCTGCTCATCACCTCTGGCCGCAACCGCGCGCTCACCGGCAAACGTTTGGATGAGATTGCCAAAGCCGTCAACAAAGCGCCGATTGACGCCGCCATTGACATCATCAAAACAGGCGGCGCATCGGTCGCGTCATTCAACATGAACGAACAGGACATCGAAGCCTTTATGAAGCAGCCCTGGGTGATGACCGGCTCGGATGGATCAGGCGGGCACCCGCGCAAATACGGCACCTATGCGCGCAAGTTGAGCGAATACGTGCGCAAACGCGGCGTGATTGCGCTGCCCCGCTTCATTCAGGCCAGTGCCGCCCAAGTCGCCGAAACCTTCGGCGTCAAAGAGCGCGGCGCGTTGCGCACCGGCTATTTTGCCGACGTGGTCGTGTTTGATGAAAAAGCGATGGCGGAAATGGCGACGTATGAACAGCCGGAGAAGCTGGCCGTGGGAATGAAATACGTGCTGGTGAACGGGAAGCTGGCGGTGGAAGATGGTAAGTATACGGGCGCGCTGGCAGGGCGGGCGTTGCGGAAGGGGTAAAGCGGTGGCGCCGCCAGGCAGGAGTTACGTGGCGCTCGCTTTGCCGCAAAATAACGTCCGAATAAAGGGTCAGGCTTGTTTCTGATGGAAGACCAACCTTAGAATGCAAGCCGAGGTAAGCAGATGATTTCCAATCTGAGTCCCGTTCAAACATTAACGCGGCGCGGCATTATGGCGGATGCCATTTTGACCAAAATTCCAGGCACTAACGGCAAAAACGCGCCCGCCTCTGCTACACAAACAGCCAACTACACTTCCAACTATCGGCGGCCTGACATCGTTAGCAATGTTGCGGCAGAAATCGTTTTTCCCGCTTTCAATTTCGTCTTGCCCGCCCTGATTGAGCTGGCGCTGGGACCAAATAATCAGGAGTTGACCTTGCGCATTGAGATTGAGCCGGAAGTAGCATTGGTCTGGCAAAATAACATCACCACCACTCACCAAGGGACGGGCTCACGGATTGAAAGCAACATTGGCCTTGAGGTTTCCTCGCCCTGGCCGCGCGCCCATTTTATCGCAGCCACGCTGGAGGCACTTTTACTGATGGATGAAACTGCTTGTCTACGCGCCCCTGGCTTGCCGCCCAACTGCAATATCCATTTCAGCGGCTCTTTGCGCCGCGTGAGTGAATGCCTGCAACAGCGCCAACTCGCATATCGTTTGCTGGTCATCGAAACGGCCTTTGGCCGGAAATTCCCGCTGCCCTCTGGGTTTTCCGCACCTGAAAGAACCGACCTGGAGTTTATCTTTCACGCAGTAACAGAACGTTCTTTCGTATGGCAATTCATGCAGGAGCCCTTCGATTTTCCGGCGAATGAGATGGGCCGTGAGTTACTCGGTAAAATTGACGGAACATTTCCATTTCTGATCGAGATCGGTTGTTTGCAACAACCTTTGTTAGGGCAACCACTGAATTTGGGAGCAGTCAAGATCACCGTTCAAAATACGGCGCTTGCGCACCCCACAGATGTAGCACGCGAACTAAAACAACTTGACGGGCATGTTTTCCAGGCAGTGATTACGTCGTTAAGCGGCGCCGCAACCTATGAATTCCTTGCGGCCCCCCACTTACCAGTTTCACCTTGGGATGACCGGCTGGCACAATTGATTGGACTGGAAGACCAACTCGATGACCAGTTCTTTGCGGCAGGCAACCGGCTGGCGGCAAGTTCGATTGATGAAGAAACGGCGTTAGAACAAGAACGCTTACTGGAACCGCTCACGTTCGATTTCAGTGACACTGATAATGCAATTGCAACCTGAGAAAGAGTAACTTCAATGCCGGTGTTCCCCGCACTTTTCCACACTCCATTGGTGCTCGACACCGATGTCTTTTCAAATTGGCGTAAACGCTGGCAACCCGCCACAACCAATATCCAAGTCTACTCAAAGCGGTTCAAATCCTACCCGGCGCTCCCTTCTATGGTCGTATTTGAAGCGCGTCGTGGATTTGAGGCGGAAATCGTGAGACACGGCAGTCTTGACGAGAGGCAGGAACTGATGCGTCAACAGATGGAGCAACTTGTCAGAAGCTGCAACGTGATTTCTTTTGACGAGAGAGCCGCAACGATTGCGGCGCAGATTTACGCGCGGCTTTCAAAAAGCGCTCAAAACAAACATGCGCGTGATGTATTCATTGCGGCCACTGCCAGCGCGCACGGCTACGGCGTAGCGACCGGCAACCAGAAAGACTTTGAATTGATCGGTCAACACGTTCCGGTCTTATACCTCGCTGTTTGGAAATAATGAACTCATTAAACTCTCCAGAATTGTTTCGGCCATCAGCCCCACAACCTGAATACCTACAACGCCTGACCGCCCGCCGCGCCCGCGTCGCCGCCGAAGAAGCCCGCAGCCAAACGCTCTGGCAATGGCGGCGCATCCTCTTCGTCATTGGCCTGGCCGTCATAGCAATCGGCTTTGCTGGTTTCTTATCGGCGTGGTGGCTGGCCTTGCCGGTGGTCGTCTTCATCGGCCTGATGGTCAAGCATCAGCAAGTGCGCGAGGCCAAAGCCGAGGCCGAACGCGCCGTGCATTTTTATGAATACTGCCTGGCGCGCCTGGATGAAGAGCAACTCAGTTGGGCCGGGCGCGGCAATCAGGGCACGCGCTTTGCCAACCCGCAGCATCCGTATGCCGAAGACCTGGATTTATTCGGCCAGGGTTCGCTGTTTGAATTGCTCTGCACGGCGCGCACGCGCGCGGGCGAAGAGCGGCTGGCCGGCTGGTTGCTCGCCCCCGCGCCCATCCCTGCAATCAAGCAGCGCCAGCAGGCCGTTGACGAATTGCGCACCAAGCTGGATTTGCGCGAAGACCTGGCCTTACTCGGCGATGACATGCGCACCGGCATTCAGCACGAAGAGTTGGCAGCCTGGGGCAATGGCACACCGACTTTTACTTCGCGCGGCATACAGTTTGTCGCAATCCTGCTTGGCGTAATTACGTTGCCTGCGGTCGTGCTGTGGCTGGCTTATGGTTGGGGGCAGTTGGCGTTTGCGGCCTTGCTGCTTGAAACGCTCTTCCTGATCCGCGTGCGGGCTGACGTAGCCCACGCCATCAGCGCGGTCGAACGGCCCAGCCGCGATTTGAAATTGCTGGTGCAGTTGCTGGCGCGCTTCGAGCAGGAAAGTTTTGTTTCGCCCCGGCTGGTGCAATTGCGCGCCGAGTTGGACGCCGAGGGATTGCCGCCATCGCAACAGATCGTGCGCTTGCATCGGCTGTGCGAGCGGCTGGATTGGACGAAGAATCAATTCGTCGCGCCCGTCGCGTTTGTGCTGCTGATTCCCGTGCATATTGCGTTGGGCATCGAACGCTGGCGCGCCCGCTACGGACGGCAGATCGCGCGCTGGCTGGATGCGCTGGCTGAGTTGGAGGCGCTGAATTCGCTGGCGGGTTACGCCTACGAACATCCGGACGAT
>JANOWX010000721.1:0-3117 GCA_031418175.1 Acidobacteriota bacterium
GTTGTCTATCTCGCAGGGGATTTGATAGACCGTGTCCAGGTCCGTCGCACTATTGCCCGCACTGGCTACGACCACGACGCGCGCCAGCCGTGCCTCCTGCACGGCGTCCCACAAAGGCCCCTCTCCGCTGGCGTCGCCAAAAGTATCGCACCAGAAGTTGCAGGTCATGCCAAAGCTGGCATTGATGACCTCTGCTCCCCAGAAGGTGGCGGTGCGGAAGGCCCGCGCTGCTTCAAAATTGCTGCCGGAGAACTTGAAGAGAAAGGGTTGCGCGACCGGCGCGCCTGTCCCCGCCGTGCCAAATTGATTGTTGGCCGTCGCCGTCGCCACGTTCGCGACCGCCGTCCCGTGCCAGCATTTACCCGGCCCATCGCTCACAGGGGGCGCTGGATTACAACCCCACCCAAGTCCACTGATGTTGTTAGAGTCGGTGGTGAAGTTCCAGCGAAAGACCGTGGTCGGCAAATCGAGATTGCCAAACAGCGATTGTCCATTGCCATCCACGGCGAAGCCGTCATCCACAATCGCCACCTGGCTGGGTTGCGCGAGCGAGCCCAACAGGCGGACGTACTCCCAGGCGTGATTGACCCGCGTCGCCGGCGCTGTGCTGTCGCAGACTTCTGGGAAGTTCGGGTTGCACGCGCCGTCTGGATCCAAAAATCCCCCGGCCCCGTCAGGATGCTCTCGCAGTGTGGGCGCGAAGAGGACTTCGGGAACGGCATACAGCCCTTCCAGCTTGCTGCGGAAAAGCAGCGCGGCCAGCTTGAGACCGTCGTTCGAGGAAAAGGTGAACACGCCGTTGGCGCCCACCGCCGTCGCGTCACTCGTCAGGCTCGAAACATCAATTCGGTCGAGATTGATGCGCACCAGCCGATAAGGCGACGACGCCAGCGTGCGGATTTGCTCCGCCGGCGTGCCCGTGGGCGGCGCGGGCAGGCTGCCGTCGTGCAGCAGCCGGCCGTCGTAGCGTTGCAGGAAGCTTTGCAGCGCGGCGTCGTCCTGGGGCCGCAAGATCACTTCATCGGCGACCCACTCGACGACCGCGCCGTTCGGATTGCGCACGGCCACGACCGGGCGGGCAATCTCGCCCGGCAAGTCCGGCAGCGCGGCGCGACTGGGGCGAAGCTGATTGTCCACCCGAAATTCCGCCGCCGCCGCCGTCGCCAACGGGGGCAACGGCGTGACGGCGCACAGCAGCAATAAGACATAAGCGAAGACCTGAATCTTTTGTCGGCGAATCATAGCGATCATCTCCTTTTGATTGTTTGCGAGAGACACGACGAGCCAGGGCAGCCGAAAGCTGTCGCTGCCCGTCGCGTCAAAAATTGGTTGATGGGTTGCGTGTTGTGCCACCGCGTCTTTGCGCAACGGTAGCGGCGCTGGTGTGCTCAGGGCAGGCCGAACACGTAGGCCGAGCCGCGCTCCTGAATGAAAACCGGATCATCATCGGGCGCGCCTACCGCCAGCGTGTTTTTGTAGATGGCGACCGCGCGGCCAAACCGGTCCTGCGTTGCGCCGTCCGTGGCGGTCAGCTTCTGTGTCTGCAACCAGGTGGCGCTGCGGCGCGCGAAGA
Organism: Acidobacteriota bacterium; assembly: GCA_031418175.1. Lineage (GTDB taxonomy): Bacteria > Acidobacteriota > Blastocatellia > RBC074 > RBC074 > JACPYM01. The sequence continues at coordinate 1,574 of JANOWX010000721.1, forward strand.
CGTAGGCCGAGCCTTGATTTGTGTTGGCGCCGATGTCGTCGTCGCCTGCTCCGACCACGATGTTGTCTTCGTGGATGGCGACCGCGCCGCCGAACTGGTCATAAGCCGCGCCGTCACTGGCGGTCAGTTTTGCCTGCTGGGTCCAGGAGTTGCCGGCTCCCACAAACACATAGGCCGCGCCTTGGTACTGGTTCGAGCCGAGGTTGCCCTTCGGCGCTCCTACCACGACCGTGTTCCCGCTGATGGCGACCGAGTCTCCGAACAAGTCTCCCGCCACGCCATCGCTCGCCGTCAGCTTCTGCACTTGTATCCAGGCGTCGCCGCCTCTGACAAACACGTAGGCCGCGCCGCGACTGCTGTTAGCGCCAGACGCGCCGGCGATGACCGTCTCGCCGCTGAGCGCCACCGCGTCGCCGAATGCGTCTTGCGGCGCGCCTTTGGCAATGAGCTTGCCTGCCTGAGTCCAGGCGCTGCCGCTGCGCGCGAAGACATAAGCCGAGCCTGATTCGCGTTGGAGCCAACGTCATCGCCGGGCGCTCCGACCACAATTCGGTCTTCGTAAACCGCCACCGCGCGACCGAAATAATCCCCCGCCGCGCCGTCGCTGGCCGTCAGTTTTGCTTGCTGCGTCCAAACGCCGCCGCTGCGCGCGAAGACATAAACCGAGCCTTGATCCGCGTTGGCACCGTGGTTGTCACCAGGCGCTCCGACCACAATCGTGTCGTTGAAGACGGCCACCGCGTTGCCGAAAGAGTCCAAGGGCGCGCCATCGCCGGCGGTGAGTTTTGTTTGCTGCGTCCCGAAACTACTACCCACGAACACGTAGGCCGAGCCTCGACCGGAGTTGTCAGCCGCCGCGCCGGCCACGAGCGTAGACCCGCTGATTGAGACCGCATTGCCGAAATGGGCCGCCGCCGTCCCGTCAATCGCTGTCAGCTTTTGCTTTTGGCTCCACACGGCTGTGAACACGTAGGCTGAACCCTGCTCGGCGTTTGAACCAATGTCGGCATTAAGCGCTCCGACGGCCATTGTGCTTCCACTGATTGAGACTGAGCAGCCGAAAAAGTCATTCCTTGCGCCATCGCTGGGGCTGATTTTCTGCGCCTGTATCCAATGGCTACCGCTGCGTGCGAACACGTATGCCAGCCCTGGATTCAAGTTCGAACAACTATCGCAAAAATACATTCCCACAATGATCGTTTCCCCGCTGATTGCCACCGCGCCGCCGAAACTGCCATCCCCTGGGCTATCATCGCTGGCCGTCAGTTTTGCATGCTGTGCCCAGCCGCCGCTGCTGCTGCGCACGAACACATAAGCCGAGCCTTGATTCTGGTGGGAGCTAATATTGGGTCTTTGGGAATTGCTGTGGAATGCCCCAAGATATAGTGGTTAGTAAACCAACCCATTCTCAGGAGCAACACTATGACGATTTCGATTGAAGAGCTATTGAACATCCCCCACATTCGCGTTACGAAGGTGGACTACGACAAAGACCAAATCGAGTGTGACGTAGTTTCCACGCGGGGCTACGCGCTGTGTCATCA
>JANOWX010000722.1:0-2538 GCA_031418175.1 Acidobacteriota bacterium
CCCAGCGTTCATCGCTCTCGCGTTGGCGCTCTTGCAGAATCGCAGTCATGCGGATCAACTCTTCCTTGAACTTCTCCCACTCGCTTTGCGGGATTTCCAGCGTGATCATTTTTTCCATCGCGATACCTCCTTAATGCCGCGCATCTTAGCACAGCCCTGCTTCACTGGATTCTGACGCGCACCAGATTGGCCGCGCCGCCATCCACGACCAACGTCAAATCGGCCTCGCCCTTGCCCGCCAGCGTGCGCGGCAGTTCGACGTTGATTTGATCCAGCCCAGCCAAGCCTTGCGGCCCGGCAAACGAGACCGGCAGATCAATCCCGGCCAGGCGCGCCGTCACGGCCACCAATTCGCTGCGCCCGCGCACGCCCGTGCCGAAGAGCAACAGGAAAACCTGCTCGTCCTGGCTCACGTCAATCAGCGCGGCGACATAGCGGTTTTGCGCCGTGTCGAACACCGCCGCCGCCGCAAAACTCTGCGTGCCGTCGCGCTTGACGCGCAACACAACGGCGGCGGGTGGCCCTTGCCCGTTGGCGTTCGCGGTGAAAAGACCCGGCCCGCTGTTGAACAGCGTCGCCGTCTCGGTCGCCACCGCGTTGCCGTTGGCCGTGACGGTGATGGTGGCTGTGCCGTTCGCCAGCCCCGTTGGCAGTAAGTAATTGACCTGCCCGGGTGCGACGAAAAAGAGCTGGGCGAGCCGTTCCAGTCCCGCGCGGTCGCGCACCGTCACGCGCGTCCCGTTCAGTTCGGTCGGCAGCGGTGTCTGAGACGTGGCTAGCGCGCCGGGCGCGAGATTGGCGCCGAAAGCCGCAACGATGGCTTCGCCAGCCAGCGCCGCGCGGGCGAAGCTGGCAGCGGAGACGCTGGCGAGTGTGGCCGCGCCGACGCGCAGCGCCGTCCGCGCCGTTGCGCCGTCCAACGCGCCATCCGAAGGCGTCACCGCGCATTCGACCTGCTCGCCCACGTTGGCCGTGCCTTTGGGGATGGCGTCGGAAAGCGCCGCGCTCACCACGTCGCGCACCGTCGCGCCGTTGACGCGCCATTGGTAGCGGTAGCGCACCAATTCGAAATCGGGGTCGCGCCAGATCAGCGGCCCTTGCACGCGGCAAAACAGCACGTCGTCAGGGCCGGGCGCGGCGGGTTCAAAGACAGCATTGATCGGCAGCGGCGGACGATTGACGAGTTCGCCCTCGCTGGCCGCCACCAGCAACGGCGCCTCCACCACCACGCGGTCGTTGAGTTCCACCACCACGCGCCACGTGCCGGCGGCGTTTAGGTTCACGTTGGCGAAGAAGTAGTAGAAGGCGAAGCGGAAGAATCCGGCGTTATTCAGGTTGTTGCCGAAGGTGAGCGATTGCGCGCCGTCGGGGCCGAAGAAGCGAAAGCGGTAATTGCTGGCGGCCGGCAGATGCTGCAAATCCAGGCGGAAGTAAAGCTGGCGCAAGCCCGTGGCAAAGGCGCCCACGCGCGGATTGTTATCGAAAAGCACGTTGCCGCTGTAGGCCGTGTTGCTGATGGCAAAGGAGCGCACGTAAAGATCGCGCCGGATGATGGGTTGGCGCGCCCAGTTGCTGGCGCCCGCGCGGCAAGGCCCCGCCGTCGGTTCATAAAGGCCGCCCGCGCCGAGCGGCGTCAGGTGCAGGTGCGGCCAATTCGAATTGCCGCTGCTGGCGGCCAGGCCCAATTGCGTGCCGGCCTTGACGACCTGTCCGACGCTGACGGCCACGCTGTTGCGTTTCAAATGCAGATACTGCGTGCGCTGATTGTTGCCGTGATCCAGCGTGACAAAATTCGAGGGCTGGCCCGCTTGCTGGATGTTCATATCCGGCTCGCCGTCGCGCGTCTGCGTCACCGTGCCGTCCAGCGCGGCGAAAACGGGCACGCCGATTTCCTGCTCGCGGAAGGTGCGCAACAGTATGTCCACTCCGTTGTGACCGTCGTAGGTGTGCTGGCCGCAATCCCAATCGAGAATGCCGCCGCCGGAGTCAAGGTCAACGAAGTTGTTGATGTAGAGGTCTTGCCAGGAAGTACCGGCGAGCGGGACGAAGGTGAAGGGTTGCGGTGTCGTTTGCGCGGGCACGGCGAAACTTTGGCGGCCAGCTTCCAACGCGCGCATTTCAACAGGTGTGGCGCAATTCCCGGTCTGCTCCGCCCAACTCGCCAGCGTGCAGCCGAATTCACCGGGTTGCAGTTCAGTGGTGACGGCGCGGCTGTGCCGGAGGCCGAACAGCGCGGCGCAGAGTGCGAGCGCCGCCAGGCAGATGCTGATTCGTGCAAAGCGTGCGCTACCGATGCTCGAAGACGAATTAAGCATGATTGATTCCTCCGCTAAAGTTTTGCGATTGGCAATGCGTGCGCGTTTGTAGTACCGGCTTCAGCCGGAAGGTTCGGTCAGCCGCGACATTCCGGCTGAAGCCGGTACTACGAACGGGTTCAAAGCCAGTTTACAGCTTGATAATCAGCTTGCCCTGATTCGAGCCTTCAAACAGCTTATTCAAGGCGGTCGGCGCGCTCTTCAATCCCTCCACCACATCCAC
>JANOWX010000723.1:0-1648 GCA_031418175.1 Acidobacteriota bacterium
CTTGCTGCCTGAAGACAAGGTCAAGGCCATTGCCGACCTTCAAAGTCAGGGCCATCAAGTGGCGATGGTCGGCGACGGCGTGAACGATGCGCCCGCGCTGGCCCGCGCGCAGGTCGGAATCGCGATGGGCGCGCGCGGCACCCAGGCGGCCATCGAAGCGGCTGATATCGCCCTGATGACCGATGACCTGTCCAAGATCGTGCTGGCGCGCGCGCTGGCGCGGCGCGCCTATCGGACGATTCAGGAGAATATCTTTGTGGGCGTCGGCGTGGTTCACGTGCTCGGCATCACGGCAGCCTTGATGGGATGGATCGGGCCGATTCAGGCGGCGATGATCCACCTTGGGCCGGACATTCTCGTTTTCCTGAATTCCGTCAAACTGCTGCGCGTCCGTCTTCAGGATTGAAACCCCAACGCGCTCGTCAAAATTTGGAAGGAATCTGAAGCAGGCAAAAATCCCTGACCGCTTACTGCCTGCGATATGACAAATGAACAAGTTCAATCATCGTTCCCTCTGGTTGGCCGCAGCCAGCCTATCGTGCTGTTTTCTGCTGGGCGCTGCGGCTTACGCACACGGCGTAGCCGAAGGCGACAAAGGCTATATTCAAGAAATCAGCGGCGTACATATCGTGCCTTTTATTTATCTCGGCGCGAAACACATGTTCACCGGTTATGACCACATTCTGTTTCTGTTGGCGGTCATCTTTTTTCTTTACCGGCTCAAAGAGATTGCTGTTTACGTCAGCCTGTTCGCGCTGGGACATTCCACGACAATGTTGCTGGGCGTGTATTTCGGCACGAACATCAGCGGCTATCTGATTGACGCGATCATCGGTTTGTCGGTCGCTTATAAGGCGCTCGACAACCTCGGCGCCTTTCGCCGTTGGTTCGGCTTTCAGCCTAACACAAAAGTCGCCACGCTGATTTTCGGTTTATTTCACGGCTTCGGCCTGGCTTCGAAAATTCAGGATTACGAAGTTTCAAAAAACGGATTGCTCGCCAATCTGCTCGCTTTCAACGTCGGCGTCGAGATCGGCCAGTTGCTCGCGCTTGCCGCCATCCTGATCGTGATGGGTTATTGGCGTCGCACCAACAGTTTTCACCGTCACGCTTTCATCGCCAATGTCGCCATCCTGATGGCTGGTTTATTGCTCATGGGTTATCAACTCAAGGGCTATTTCACCCAATAACTTTCCCCAATAACTATCGAGGACAAATTGCATGTACAACACCGACTTGCCCAATCAAATCGAATTACCCAGCAGCAAACAATTGCTGCGCTCAACCATCCTCGCTCTCATCGTCGCCGCCGTGTTGCTGGTGACGGCGGTCTTGCCCGCTGAATACGGCACTGACCCGACCGGCGTCGGGCAGCTGCTCGGCTTAAAAGAAATGGGTACGATCAAAACGCAGTTGGCAGAAGAAGCGGCCAAGCACAACGCTGAACTAGCTGCGAACGCCGTGGCAGTTACGCCTGAACCAACGCCGGAGAAATCCGATACGACGACGGTTACGATCAAGCCGAACGAAGGCGTCGAATACAAGCTGGAAATGGCGAAAGGTGCCAAGGCCAAATATGAATGGACGAGCGCCGGCGGCCCCGTCAATCACAACCTGCACACTGACGGCGCAGGTAGTTCTCACTCTT
>JANOWX010000724.1:0-13931 GCA_031418175.1 Acidobacteriota bacterium
GGCGATGGTTTGATTGAAGTGATTCGGCCACGCGGAGCCGACGACACGCCAATCTACTTTGGTGTCCGTCATGCTCGCAGCAGCCTGCGCGATTTTTGTGCCGAGGTCATACAATTCTTTGATTTTCGGATAATCCAACTCGCGGAAGTAATACCAGACTGTCGCTTCGGATGGCACGACGTTTGGTTGATCGCCGCCGTTGACGACGACGTAATGCGAACGCTGCTGCAAACGCAGATGCTCGCGCCTGAAGTTCCAGCCAATGTTCATCAACTCAACCGCGTCCAGCGCGCTGCGCCCCGACCACGGCGCGCCCGCCGCGTGCGCCGCTTTGCCTTTGAACGTGTATTGCACCGAGACCAAGCCGCTGTTGCGTTCAGGCTGGCCCCAATTAACCGCGAAATCACTGTCCACGTGCGAACCGAGCACGATGTCTACGTTTTTGAAGAGGCCTGCACGCACGAAGAACGCCTTCGCCCCGACCAACTCTTCGGCCACGCCGGGCATGATTTTGAGCGTGCCGCTGAGCTTGTTTTTCTCCATCAACTGTTTCAGCACGAGCGTGGCGGTGATGTTCACGGCCATGCCCGAATTGTGCCCTTCGCCGTGCCCCGGCGCGTCCTGCACCAGCGGATCGTGATAGGCCACGCCCGGTTTTTGCGACGCGCGCGGGATGCAATCAATGTCGGTCATAAACGCAATCACCGGCTTGCCGCTGCCCCAACTAGCGACAAAGGCCGTCGGCATGCCGGCCACGCCGCGTTCGACCTTGAAGCCGTTCTTTTCGAGCACGCCCGTCAGGTACTTCGAGGTTTCGTATTCGTGAAAGCCCAGTTCGGCGAAGCTGAAAATCTGATCCACCATCTGCTGGGTGAAAGTTTGTAGCTTGTCCACTTCGGCGACGGCCTGGCGTTTGAGGTCGTCGAGCGTTTTGGCTTCTTGCGCACGCAGCGACGGCGCGCTCAGCAACAAGACTACAAACAGCAATAAGTATGCGATCCGTTTCATTGTGTTCCTCCAAGTTTTGGTGAGCGGGAATAAGCGGCTATGCCTTCAACCTTCGACACGCGCTCAAGCTTCTGACTTGCGCTGCAGACGTCGCTCATACATGGAGCGCACATCACCCCTGATCTCTTTGATGTCACGTTCCAACACAGCAAACCTTTCAGCGTAGTTCGCCGGCAACGGATTGTCGTCAGCTATTGGCTTGCTCAACCGCTTTTCCGCTTGTTCGCACTTCACTCTCAAATCTTCTCGCCACGCGCGCATCTCGCGGCAGGTCAATTCGAGCAGTTCGCGGAAGCTCAAGTCTTTTGGTGTTCTGATCCTCAAACATGGCCTCTTCCTTTCTTTCGTGGCATGGTTGTGTTGTGTCTTCAGGGGTACGATAGCATATGCCTCACGCCTTCAGCTTGTCACGCACACGATCCCAATAGACGGGCTGTTTGCGCCGCGCCGCCAGATTGACCATATGCGCCACGGCCGCCGCGCGATGTCCGGCCCAGACGTCTTCGACCGGCTGTTGGCGGTCGCGCGCGGCTTTGCGGAAGGCCTCGAAATGCAGGACATTCGCGTTCGGGCCCGCGCCGCTCCAGCGCTCTTCGCCCGCGAAGACTTGCGGCGCCCATTTGGCGGGAACCTCGGCGGCGATGACTTTGGGGTCTTTGTAATAGTCCCTCTCCAGCGCGCTCGGCCACGCTTCGACGATCCAGTCGTTGCCTTCAACCGGGCGTTCGGGCGCGAAGACGAGGTCGCGGCCAAGCGTCAGCGTCCCTTGCGTGCCCAGGATTTGAATGCCGCGATCTCCGGCGGATTGGTTGTTGAAGGTGCCGCTCAGATTGACGTGGAAGCCTTCGGGATACTGCAAAATCGCGTCGAGCGTGTCGGGCACGTCGCGGCTGCCTTTCCAGCGATAGAGCGAACCAGCGGCGAAGCAGGCAGCCGGGGCCTATGCGCCGGTCACGAAATGCAGCGTCGTCAGCGCGTGCACGAACAGGTCGGTCGCCATCCCGCCCGAATAATCCTGATAACAGCGCCAGCGGAAGAAGCGCTCCGGGCTGAACGGCTGTTTGGGCGCGCGGCCCAAAAACATTTCCCAGTTGACAGTTTCCGGGTTGGCATCCGGCGGGATTGGATAAAGCCACGCGCCGCCCGCGGTGTTGCGGTTGACCGAGATGCGCACCATCGTGATTTGGCCCAGGCGGCCTGATTGCACAATCTCGCGGGCCTTGTGCTGCACAGGCGAACTGATGGATTGGCTGCCGACTTGCAGGATGCGCCCGGTTTGTTTCACTGCGGCGGCGATTTCCAAGCCTTCGTCAATCGTGTAAGTCAGCGGCTTTTCGATGTAAACGTCCTTGCCTGCTTCGACTGCGGCGATGGCGTGGTCTTTGTGCCAGTGATCGGGCGTGCCGATGTAAACCGCGTCAAGGCCCGGCGCGGCCAGCAATTCAGCCGCGTTGGCATACACCTTCGCCCGCCCGACGGTGCGTTCGACGGCGCGTTCGAGACGGCCTTTGTAGGCGTCACAGAGCGCGACGATCTCAAGGCCGGGCAGCCGCAACACATCTTTCATGAACTCTTGCGCGCGTGCGCCCGTGCCGATGAAGCCCAGCGTGAGGCGGTCATTGGGGCTGTTTTGCGGAGCGAAGGCAGCTTCGGTGCGTTTGGACACGCCCAGCGTTAAGGACGCGCCCGCACCCGTGGCGGCACTGCGTTTGATGAATTCACGGCGCTTGATTTGGTTGGTCATACATTCCCTCAATGGTAGGACACGCTTTAGCTTGTCCGTTGCCCGGACAAGCTAAAGCGTGTCCTACCTCGTTCTCACAAGGTGTAAGGTTCGCTGCCAGATAGACTATATGGAAAACACACCAAGATGCCGGGTTCGGAGAGCCATCGGTACGGAACCGGAAGCGATAGCGACCGGGTGCCCCCGAGTAGGTCTAACGCGGAGTCACCCGGTCGCTATCGCTCCCGGTTCCGTACCGACGCATTCCGTGCATCTTGGTATAGCCTTTCTATAGCGCAGCGCTCATTCGGCCTGCTCCGCTTCATCAGCTAACGCCGCGCGCCGCTGCTTTTCAGCAATCATCTGCAAGCGTTGTGCGCGGCTTTTCTTGGGTTGGTTGTAGCCGCGCTCGCCATACGGTTGCAGTTGTTCAAGCCAGGCATCTTCTAACAACACCAAGTCTTCGCGATAATCGTATGCCGGGTCTGGGCGCGGCGTCAGTTCGTCCAGAATCTCGAACACAAAGCCAGCTTCACCGCAAGCGTTCCAGTCGGCCAGCAACGCCTGGTTCTTGTGGCTGCCTTTCTGTAACTCGAACTTATGCCGGTTGAGAATGCCGGGCAGGTTCAGCGCGCTGCCGACAAAAACTTTTTCGTTGGCGAGGCAGCGAAGCTGAAACACACCCATCGGACGATGGCTTTGCTGATAGCCGCGCTTCATTTCCTTTTTACGCTCGGTCATCACTTCTCCTGTTCGCGCAGCAAATCTTTGACCAAGTCCTCAACTTCGGCCTTCAACCTGGTAAAGCGTTCGCCCGTCGCCCGGCCTTCAAACCCCGCGTGGATGCGTTTCACCAGGCCGTCGCGCCCGATGAAAAGCGCCGTCGGATAAGCCCCGAAGTTGACCAGTTGCGGCAGCCGCTTGGGCGCGTCTTCGGTCGAACCGGCCAGCAGCAGCGGGTATTGCACGCCATGCCGTTGGGCGAAGATGCGCACCTGTTCGAGATCGCGCGCGACTTCGCCGGTGTATTCAAAGGCGAGCGCGACGACTTCGAGGCCCTGCTTTTGGTAGCGCGCGTAAAGCTCCTGCAAAAACGGCGTCTCTTCGTGGCAGTTCGGGCACCAACTGCCGGTGATCGAAACGACGACGACTTTGTTTTTGAAACGTTCGTCATTCCACGCCACAACTTTGCCGTCCAGATCGGGGAAGCTGAAGATGAACGGTTCGCTGGCGTTGCTCATACGCGTGTAGGTGTTGGGATCGGGCAAGCTGGCGACCAGTTTTTTATTCTTGGCGTTGATGCGTTCGGCGACGACCTTGCGCTTGGGATCGAGCAGACCCAAATCCACATACCCGGCGAGCGTGCCATCGCTTTGCAGCGTGGCCTTGAAGATGCGCGCGTTGATGCCGTCAAAGCGGTTGAGCGTCAGCGTATTGTCCGCCGTGAAGGTGCCGGTCAACTGCCCCCAATCGCCGCTGACGGGAATGATCGTGCCGCTGGCTTGGCCATCCGCAGTCTTGAAAGCCGCCCGCCAGAGGCGTTGTTGCTCGCCCTCGCCGACCTTGAGCACCCAAGCGCCGGTCAGAGCCGTGTTGGAACCCGCCACCGCCGGAGCGGCCGCACTGCGCGTGGCGCGCAATTCACGCGTGAGCGTTTGCTTTTGCCATTGGCGCACAAAGGTGCCCTGCAATTCATCGCCGTTGAGCCGCGCCAACAACGCGCCGTCATAAAAATCGTAGCGCAATTTCAACGACGGCCCATCAATGACGCCTTCGGTCGAAACGACGCGGTCGTCGCCGTTGATCAGGGTGCCGGTCACTTGCGTGAGGCCCGCCGCCGACTGGCCCGCGCTTTTGACTTCCAAAGTAAAGGCCACTTCTTCGCCCGCGTTTGTTTTGACCGTGCCGCGCCAGGCGCCCAGCGGATTGGCCGTCGAGATCGCCGGTTGTTTTTGCGCGTTGCAGGCCCAGGCCATGAGTAACAGGGCCAGTAACAGCGCGGCGCTGCCTGCGCGTAAGGCGAAACGCAGGATTGGCCGAAGGTTCGATAAGTTCAGCATCATAAATTGTCTCGGTTGTTGAAGGAATTGAATGCGGGCGAATGCTACTACCGAGGGCGCGCGATGTACAACTAGCGGCCAATTGATGGCTGCGGTAAAACACCAGACCGAAATCGCCCCGTACTGTACCGGCTGTCCGGCCAATGCTAAGATGCGCTCCGCAGTTTAATCTCAGAGAGTGGCTCAAACCGGCAGCAGAACAACATCGCAATGGAAACCAAACGACAAGCTGAGCAAACCAAGCCGATGGATGGGTTCGGCACTGCCCCCAACATCGCGCCCGCGCTCAAACAAACCAATTACAGCGGGACACTGCTCAAAGACCGCTACTTGATCGAAGGCGAACTCGGGCGCGGCGGCATCGGCGTGGTCTATCTGGCGCGCGATATGCAATTGCACCAGCGGCGCGTCGTCATCAAAGTCCTGCTCGAATCATCAGAGCAATCGTTGCACACGCCCTGGTTCCGCAAGAAATTCGACCAGGAGGTCGAAGCCCTTGTGCGCATTGATCACCCCGGCGTCGTCGGCGTACTCGATGTCGGCGCCATGCCCGACGGCAAGCCCTTTTTCGTGATGCAATACGTCGAGGGCACCAACCTGCGCACCGTCATGCAGCAGGAAATGCAGGCGGGCAAAATGGATTTGGCGCGCATCGCCCACATCGTCCGCCAAATCGGCCAGGCGCTGACCGCCGCCCACGACAAAGGCATCATCCACCGCGACCTCAAACCCGAAAACGTCATGGTGCAGCGGCCCACCGAAGGCGAAGAAGTCCTCAAGCTGATTGATTTCGGCATCGCCACCGTCAAGGATTCGCAAAGCCACAACACCGAGTCCGGCAAAACCAAAGTCGCGGGCGCGCTGCCTTACATGGCGCCCGAACAATTGCGCGGCGAACCGCAAGCCGCCAGCGACACCTGGTCGCTCGGCGTGATGACTTACGAATTGTTGACCGGCCAACTGCCTTTCAATGCCGAAACGCTGGTGCAATTGCACGAACAGCAGCGCCAGGGCGCCCAACAACCGCCGCGCGAATTGCGCCCTGACCTGTCGCCCGCCGCCGAACAAATCGTGCTCAAAGCGATCGCCTTTGCGGCGGAAGAGCGCTTTGGCCGCGCCCGCGATTTCGGCGACACGCTGGCCGAGTCGTTGCTCACCAACATTCCGCGCACCATGCATACCAATTCGATGTCGGGCCAGCAGCTCACCACGCCGTCCTCGCCCACCGAATTGGGCTCCGGCACCTTGCCGCCTGAATTGGCGGTGGCGCGCCCGGCGTCCGGCAAATCGCCGCTGCCCTATTTCGCGCTGATCGTCGTCTTGCTGGCCGGTGTGGTGGGCATTTACAGCTATTTCAAAGTGCGCAATGCCCCGCCATCGCATACGCCTGAAAACTCGGGCGGCGTTAAAACCATCAAGCCGGAACGTGCGCTGAGTTATTCGATTAGTTCCTGTTTGCGCGTCAATGCCCAAAATCGCACTTGTGCGGGCGAAGCCACGGAATATAACGATCCGATTGTCTTTCCACCGAAATCCGGCTTACGGCTTAATTTCAGCAACGAACGCGCCGGACACTTTTATATCTTTAACGAGGCCGCCCAGGCCAAAAACGGGCCGCCAATGTATATCCTGCTGGCCCCGGCGCTTGATGCCCTTGACGCCAGCCTAACCGCTGGACAAAACCTGTCCTTGCCCGGCGAGAAAATTTATTTCCTCGCCGACAAAGCGCAAGGCACCGAAAAATTGTGGCTAATCTGGTCGCCCAATCCGCTGCCGGAATTTGAGCAACTGCGCCGCAATTTGCTCGCGCGCAAATTCGCTGGGATCACTGCCCCTGACGAAGTCAAACTCGTGCAGGATTTCATCAAACGCAATGAAACAGCCGCCAAGCCAATTGCAGAATTGGGCGATACGCAAATGCATTTGAAAGCGAACCCCGGCAGTCTGCTGGTGTACCTAATGAAATTGCGTCGTCAATCAGGAACACCGTGACAATACCGCGTCCAGTCGCCCTAATGTCTCAAACAGCCAAGGCAGCCGCCTGACTGTGACAAAGATAACAGCGCAACCCGACGCTTTGCCTATAATCAGCCCGTTGTTTCGTGAGAGGGCGTGAGTGAACAAACAAATCGAACCGCCGCCTCGCTGGCGCTAACCGCGAGCGAGCAGCAAAGAGGAGAAACGATGTTGCAAACAATTCCTTCAAAAAAATTCGGCGTTAGCCTGGCCCTGGCCGCCAGTCTGTTGTGGTGTGGTTTTGCCGCACTCGCGCAACAAAAAACCAAGACACAACCAGAAGCCGACAATTCGCGCGGTTTTTGGCCGCCCGAATTCCGGCCCGCCGCGCCCGCCGGCGCCAAACCACGGCCCGGCACCTATCGGCCCGCCAAAGGCACGCGCCCCGCGCCGCCGCTCAAACCTGGCGCTGAACCACCGAATGGCTTGGGCGTCACGCTTTGGCTGTTACGTCCGGCGCAGGACTTCAAAAAACCAGCGCCCACGCCGACGCCCGCCAGCACGCGCTCGAATCAAACCAAACCTGAGGCCAAACCTGAGCCCAAACCTGATGAAGAAATCGCGCGCGTCCTGGTCAAGAAACAAATCGGCAACAGCGAGCGCACCGAAGAGATGGTGCCCGAACGCATCGAGGCCAATACGCCGCTCAAGGTCGGCCAACTGCTGCGGCTGAGCGTCGAGGTGCCGCAGGACGGCTACCTCTACGTGATTGACCGCGAGAAATACACGGATGGCAGCATCGGCGAACCTTTCCTGATTTTCCCCTCCAACCCCAAGAGCGACGAGCATCTGGTCAAGGCCGGCCGCATCATCGAATTGCCCGACAGCAAAGATTATGTTTTTGAGGTCAAGCTCCGCTCCGAGATGCAAAACAAAACCCTCTCGGGCGAAACGCTGAGCTTCCTGGTCAGCCCGCGCCCGCTCGATGGCATTCCCGCCCCCGATGCCGAAGGGTTGATTCGCCTGCCGCTTGCGCTGGTTGAACAATGGGAAAGCAAATGGGGCCAGAACACGGTGCTGGGCAAAGCCGAGCTTGAGACGGGCAAAGGCCGCGCGCGCACGCGTTCAGAACAAAACGCGCTGACCGGCAACAGCCAGGCCCTGACCCAAGCCGATCCCTTGCCGCAAACCGTTTACCAAATCGCCGTCAAACGCGGCAGCCCGTTCATGGTGCAAATGCCGCTGACGATTGGGAAGTAAACGGACAACCTGACGCAAAACAGAAAAGGGCAAAGCCAGACACTGGTTTTGCCCTTTTCTGTTTTGATAAAGCCGCGCAGTGGGGCGGTACCGCGCGCGTCAGCAAGCGGAGACTGTGCCGCTACACCAGTCCGCCATACTTGACGCGCCGCTTGCTCACGCGCGCGGTACCGCCCCGGCACTCCGCCTTACTGCTCCGCCGGATAATACCAAACGCGCCGAATCAATCCGCCGTGCACTTCGTAAACGCTCAGGCTGCGCTGCGTTTTCGGCCCGCTTTTGCTTTGCCACGCCGCCCTTTCATGCGCGGTGACGTAACTGCCCGCCACCAGCACAGCTTCAAATTCCGAACGGCAGGAAGGACAGCTTTTGAAATAGCCGTTCAGCCAGGTTGCCAGCGCCGCCTTGCCGCTGGTTTCGACGCTGAGCTTGTCACCGTCGACGCTCAGCCATTGCGCGTCGTCGGTCACCAGTGCGGCCATGGCCGCGACATCGTGTTTGTTAAAGGCGGCCTCGAACTTGCGCACGACCGCTTCGTTGGGGGCGGGCTGGCGCGCCAACACGGCGTAGCTTTCAACCAGGGCGCAGCCGGCGACAATGACCAAAACGAGAATCAGGAAATAGGTTTTCATGCGGTACTACAGAAGGTTGGGTTATGTCGTCGCACCTGGCGGCTGTTTGAAAATCTCACGCAAAGGGCAGCGGAAGCCTGGCAAGAGTTGCTCGCTGACCAATTCGCCTTCTGCCGGAACTGCCAGGATGTTCGTCGCCGAGCGATACAAAATCACGTGTTGATGTTCCGGCGAAACCAGCCAGACTTCCCGCACGCCAGCAGCCAGGTATTCCAGCGCCTTGGCATGCACGCTGTCATAAAAATCATTGGGGGAGATCACCTCGACCGCCAGATCAGGCGGGATCAGCCATTTGCTTTCCGGCTCACCTTCCGGGGGAAGGCGAGCCACCGTGATGAAGGCCAGATCGGGAATGCGTTCGCGCGCGCCAATTTGAAAAGAAGCTTCGGGGTAGATCTCGCCCAAGCTGTGCGCTTCAACAAAATTCCCAAGTTGGCGGGCTAGCCGCCCACAAACCCCGCTATGTCTGGCTCCTGGCATTTCCTTTTCCTCCCACACGCCGTCTACGAATTCGTAACGCTTCTCCGGGTCAAGTCCGTTGGCAAAGGTACACGCCAACCCGTTCGCTACCGCTATGTCATTGACGGCCTGTTCCGCTGCGCTTGAGCGTTCGACTGTGCCCTGCATAAGTTTTACTCCTTTCACAGCGGCTTAGAATTTGCCGCGTTTGTACTCGCCCGCCAAATAATCGCACGCCCGCGCCGTAATCGCCATCATCGTCAACGTCGGATTCTGACAGCCCTGCGAGACGAACGCCGCGCCATCGGTCACGAACACATTCGGCATCTCCCACACCTGATTGTATTTGTTCAGCACCGATTTTTTCGGGTCATTGCCCATGCGCGCGGTGCCGACTTCGTGAATGCAGAAGCCCGGCGGCGCGGGGTTGTTGCTGGCATAGGTGATCGTGAAGCCAGCCGCCGCGCCCATCTCCTGGATTGTGACGAGCGCGTCTTTGGCCAGCGCGCGTTCGTTGTCGCCGTGCGTGCATTCGATGTGCAACGTGGGAATGCCGTAGGCATCCGGCTTGCCGGCGTTGAGCGTGACCCGGTTGTCATGACGCGGCAACATTTCGCACCACGCGCCCAGGCCCCAGGTGATCTCGTTCGGCGCTTCGCGGATGAGTTTCTTCAACTCCGCACCGAAACCCGGCGTCCGTTTGCCGTGGCTGAAGGTGTAGCCCATCTTCGCCCCGCCCTGCATGCCATAGCCGCGAATGAAATCTTTTTGCTTGTCGTTGATGTTGCGGAAGCGCGGCACATAAACCCCGTTGGCGCGCCCGTCCGAATAGTCATAGGCCTGGCCTTTCAACATCGGCACGATCCCGCCCGCGCTGATCTGGTACATGTGATCCATCAGGTAATGCCCCAACACACCCGACGAAGCGCCGATGCCAGCGGGATGCTGGCGCGATTTCGACAGCATCAAGATGCGCGTGGATTCGAGCGTCGAAGCGCACAGCACAACTGTCTTACCCAGATACTCGTAATCCTGCTTGGTGTTCTGGTCAATCACGCGCACGCCCCTGGCCTTGCCCGTGTTCGCGTCCACCAGGATTTCGCGCACGACCGCATTGGGCCGCAACGTCATCCGCCCAGTCTTCGCCGCCGCCGGCAAGGTCGAGCCGGGGCTGCTGAAATACGAATGCGTCTCGCAGCCACGGTCGCAATGCCCGCAGTAATGACAGGCCGGACGGCCCGGCAGCGACTTCGTCAGAATCGCCGCGCGTCCGATGATCAGCTTGCGGTCTTTCCACATGCTCTCGATGCCTTTTTTCAACAGCCGCTCGGCGCAAGTCAGCGCCATAGCCGGTTGGAATTCCGAATCGGGCAATTGCGGCAGGTTTTCATACGAGCCGCTGATGCCGACGAAGCGTTCGACCTGTTTGTAATACGGCTCCAATTCGGCGTAGCTGAACGGCCAGTCTTCGCCATACCCATCGCGCGACGCGGCCTTGAAATCGAAATCGCTCAACCGGTAAGACTGCCGCCCCCAGGTCAGCGAACGCCCGCCGACCTGCCGCCTGCGAATCCACCAGAAGGGCTTGTCTTCAGGCGTCGTGTAGGGGTTGTCAATGTCATCCACGAACATATGATGCCCGTATTCATTGGCCGCATAGCATTTCGATTGAATCGGCTGGCGCGGCGCGTACTTCTCGCCGGACGCCAGCCCGCGATACTTCAGTTCATACGGTTGCGTGTGTTCGCGGAAATCCTTGGCCGGATCAAGCTTGCGCCCGGCTTCGAGCACGAGCACGGTCAGGCCTTTTTCCGCCAAAACCTTGGCCGCCCAACCGCCCGTCGCGCCGGAGCCGACGACGATGGCGTCATAGACCTGGCGCCTGCCTGTTCTGCTTTGCAATGGTTCGCTCCTGTTGAGAAAAGAAGTGGGTAGATCGAAAACGCGGTCAATCTAGCCGATGCGCTGCACGGTGTCTATGTGTCTGCCGGATTGGCGTAAAAGGCACAGCGCGCCAGCACGGGTGCGTTATGGAGTGCTGCTGTTTGCCTTCACAAGCAGTTGCAGCCGAGGTGTAACTCAGGCAGGCGAAGCCTATGGAGTGCGTGCGGCACGGGCCGCCGCTTTGGTAGTCTCTTCGTTGTCGGAAAATCATTCGCGGGAGACACGGTGGCGCTTGTTCCCGCAAAGTTCGCCAGACCAAAGGACTACCAAAGCGGCGGCCCGTGCCGCACGCACTCCATAGGCTTCGCCTGCCTGAGTTTTAGCGCGCGCTCGTTTGTCCAATAAATTCGCGCGCTTCACGCAACTCCGGTAAATCGGCATCGGCCTGCCGCCAAATGCCGAGCAGTTTCTGATACGTTTCGACAGCAGCGGCGCGGTTGCCGGCGGCGGCAGCCGCGCGCGCCGCACCCAGCAGCGAACGGGCGCGATTGGGTTGACGGCTGAGCGCAACGGCGAATTGCTCGGCGGCTTCTTTCGCGCGTCCGGCGCGCAGCAGGATTTCGCCGAAGAGTTCGTGCGACGGTTTGATCAGCGAGGGCGGCCCCGACGGCGGCGACATCTCGGTTTCGAGCGCCGTGGCTTTCTGCATTGCGGTGACGGCTTCGTCAAAGTTCTTTTTTGCGGCGGCGAGCAAGGCGGAGATTTCGAGTTCGCGGATGTCCTGCACCTTCGCCGTGTAAGCGTCCGGGTTCGCCCCGCGCGTGGCGCGCAATTCGGCCAGCAGCTTCTCCGCCTCGGGCGCGCCATTGCTGGCCGCGCCCAGCGCGCGAATGAACAACGGCAACGCCATCCCGCGCCGGTTGGGCAACATGGTTTGCGGCGCCGGAGCGGGTGCCGCGCCGTGACCGGCGTGGTCGTCGCTGGTGGCGGCGGGCGCGGGCGACGGATCAAAGAGCGTTGCGGCCAGTTCCCAACGCTGCGACTCGACGATGTAGGCGGCGACCGTGTCGTCGTACCAACGCACGCTCTCGCGCCCGTGCTCTTTCATCGTCTGGCGCAGGAAATTGACCAGCCCCACGGCCTGGCTAAACCGGCCCTGCTGGCAGTAGACATACGTCAGCCAATGATTGCTGTGATAATCGCGCAGGTTGAGCGCAAGCTTCTTCGCCTTGACCCAATCGTCCGACACTTGCCAGGCCACTTCATTCGAGGCGGCGGCTTCGGGCCACATGCCGAGTTGCAGGAAGATGTGCGCCGGCATGTGGCGCGCGTGGCTGGCGGCGGGCGCTATCTGCGCGTAGCGGAAGGCGGCGGGCAGCGCCAGGATCGCGTGTTCGGGATCGTCGAAGGAGTGGATGACGAAGTGCGCCGCGCCGGGATGCTGCGGATTCTTTTGATAAACCTCCAACGCGACCGCGCCGGCTTTGACTTGCCGGGCAAAACCCTTGTCGCCCGGCCGCACCGTGCCGAGCAGCGCGAGCGCATAGAAGGTCGCCACCTCCAAATCGTCGGGATACTCGCGCTGCATCTTTTCCATGGCGGCGGCGTAGGCCAGATCGCGCGCCAGCTTGTCGCCCGCGCCGTAAAGGACACGCGCGGCTTCGATGAAGGCGCGTTCGCGCGGCGTGAGCTTGGTCGTGTCTTTGATCCGGGCGAGCGCGCGCCGTGCCGGTTCGGCGTCCTGCTGCTGCCAGATCGGATGGTTGTAAGTCAGCGCCACGCCCCAGTGGCCCATTGCAAAATTGGGGTCGAGCCGGGTGGCTTCCTGAAAGGCTTCGAGCGCCTCTTCGTACCAGAACGAGTGCATGGCCGCGACGCCACGCAGGAACGCCGCCTGGGCTTGCGGCGCGCCGGAAGTCGGAAACTGAATCGAGCCGAGTTGCGAGCTTTGCGGGAACGCGGCGCTGACCGCAAGGACGAAGATCAACAGGAGTCCGGTGAATCTGACCTGACGCATAAAACACCTCCAAAGCAAGTTTGAGTTGAACGGATTTCCGCGATGACGATGGGCGAATGATAGGCGAGCCGCGAATCAAACGGAAGCGCGACGCCATCAACTTTTCATGCTTGCGATTGCGCCCGCGCCGCTTCGATTGTTATGGTGCGCGTCACGGACAAAGCAATTGCAAATGCTCATTCAACCTTGTGAACAATGCGGGGCCGCTGACGCGCGGCCATACCAATCGTTGCACATCCGGCAACCGGGCGAGCCGCACGCAGAAACTTTGCGCCGGTTGTGTGTGCGCTGTGCGCGTGCTGAGCGCCGCGCCTTGCCACCACAACCAGCCGCTGGGCTAACGCGTGACGAATTGATCGCCGCGCTCGACCGCTTCTTTGCCGCGAGCGGCGTGTTCGACATCTGCGCGCGCTGCCACGCGCAAGACACGGGCTGTTGTCCGCCATCGTGCCGCATCATCGGCCCGCAAGGTTGCCAGAGCGGCAAGACGCTGTTTGCGCGACCTTTTTGTGCGGCGCGCTGCTCAACGCCATCAGCGAATGCGACCCCGAATTGGGGCGCACGTTGAAGTGGTTAAAGCGCGAAGTGGGCGTGGCTGAATGGCGGGTTTACGAAATGTTTACGCGCGTGCCCGCGACAGAACGCGCGCCGGAGCGTCCGCTGGTATTGCCGCAGCGTTATCCCGATCCCGGCGTGTTGGACGGTGACAAACTCAAACCGCAACTGGCCGCGCTGGTGGACGAAGTGCTCGAAGTGCGCCGCCGCTGGCACGCGCAAGAAGCCCGTGAACGCAACGAAGCAGTGGCTTGTTGATTGCTTGTCGCTGAGGCTGTTGTTGCTTTTGACGCGAAGCGTCTTTGGAGTGCGCGCGGCACAGGCCGCCGCTTTGGTAGTCCCATCATTGGCCAACCCCCGAAGGACTACCAAAGCGG
>JANOWX010000725.1:0-2920 GCA_031418175.1 Acidobacteriota bacterium
GGCAATCATCAGACCGAAACCCATTTCTAGCAAGCCACAAGGAGGCTATATGAAAAAGCAAATCGCAAAAACCATCTCGATCCTGAGTCTTTTCGTAGTGCTGTCAGTTAGCGCGAGCAACGTCTCGGCTTTCCCTAGATGCCCGGGAATGTGCCAACCAGCGGTTCGATACGCTGCGTCAGCGCCTGCGCAAACCGCCAACTCGGCGACTGTGCAAATTGCTAGTCCGGCACCTGCGCAAGACACGTTTGTCTTCTGGGTAGAGTTGGCGCTGATCTTCGCGCACTTACTCTAAATCTAATTGAAGGCAATCATCAGACCGAAACCCATTTCCAGCAAGCCACAAGGAGGCTATATGAAAAAGCAAATCGCAAAAACCATCTCGATCCTGAGTCTTTTCGTAGTGCTGTCAGTTAGCGCGAGCAACGTCTCCGCTTTCCCTAAATGCCCGACCGGCTGCCAACCAGCGGTTCGATACGTTGCGTCAGCGCCTGCGCAAACCGCCAACCTGGCGACGGTGCAAGCCGCCAGTTCAGTTGCCGAGCAGCCGGACGGTCTCTCCCAACTCATCGCACTGTTCTGGCTGCCCGTGGCAGGGTTCTTCGCGTCACTGCTCTAAACAAGAGAGGATAGGTTATGCGTAGAAACCTCAAGTTTTGGCTGGTCGCTCTCTGTTTCTTCCTGCTGGCAACCTCTCTGGCCGTGTACCGAAGCACAGCGCGCCGCGGGCCGCTGAAGTTTCGGATTACGCTGGCCAGGGAGGTCGCTCCCCAAGTCACTGCCGGGCGCCTGTTGGTCTTCATCTCCGATGCACTGCAGGAGACCCAAACCCTCGCGGTGGGCTTCATCCCGGACGGTACCCCGGGCGGCACATGGATGGCGGCAATGGAGGTGGCGAATTTCGCGCCGGGACAAACGCTTGAGTTCAATCCCGATCTCCAGGCCTACCCACACCCGTTCTCCCAGGCCAAGCCGGGTGACTATCAGATCATGGCGCTGCTCGATACCGATCACAGCTATGCCTATGGCGGCCAAAATGAAGGCGACCTGTGTAGCCCGGTGCTTAAGCTACGAAACCTGACACCAGCCAATGGCGGCACGGTTGCACTGGCGCTCAATCGCCGCACGGTGAGCGCCCTCAAAGTCGAAGACACGGAGAGCGTCAAGCTGGTCGAGTTTCAAAGCCCATTGCTCACAGCTTTCTGGCAACGACCGGTCAGGTTGCGCGCCGGAGTTGTGCTGCCGCCCAGTTATCACAGTTCACCAGGCCGGACATACGCGGCGCTCTATCACATCCACGGCTTCGGTGGCGACCACACCGCGGCCTGGCAGGAAGGCGAGGAGTTGAGCCAAGCGATGAGCGAAGGGAAAGAGGCGGAACTGATTCACGTCTTTCTCGACGGCTCGTTCCCGACCGGGCACCACCTTTTTGCGGATTCGGCCAACAACGGGCCGTGGGCGCGCGCACTGATCGAAGAATTCATTCCGCAGCTCGAACAGCGTTTTCGGCTGAGCGCCCGGCCTGAAGGTCGTTTTCTGACCGGCCACTCATCGGGTGGGTGGAGCACGCTCTGGTTGCAGATCAACTACCCGGACTTTTTCGGCGGCACCTGGTCTACTGCCCCTGACCCCGTTGATTTTCGCCACTTCCTGGGCATTGATCTCACGCCCGGCTCAACTGACAACGCCTATCGCACTCGTGACGGCAAACCGCGCAACCTGGCTCGTAATGACGGCAAGGAAATACTCAGCCTCGAGGAATTCGTCAGACAGGAAGCAGTGAAAGGCAGTGAGGGCGGACAACTCGCGTCCTTTGAATGGGTCTGGAGTCCGAAAGGGGCGGATGGCCGCCCGCTGCGACTCTTTGACCGCGCAACGGGCGAACTCAATCCGGCGGTGCAGCAGGCCTGGCGGCAGTACGACATCCGGCTCATCCTGGAAAAGAATTGGGCCCGGCTTGGCCCAAAGCTGCGCGGCAAAATCAACGTGTTCGCCGGCGGCGCGGACAACTTTCATCTCGAAGCGGCAGTGGTTCCGCTCTGCGATCTTTTCCGCCGGAAGGGGAGCGTGGCGGTCTGCGAAATCGTGCCGGGCCGGAATCATGACGACCTTTACGAACCAACGCGCTCCTACCCGGCTGGCCTCGCGGCCCGCATCAATCGGGAAATTCAGGCGAAGTTGGCAGCGTGGGCGCAAACAAACCGCTGGCGGCCTGAGTGAATTGAGGCGGATTTCACTCGAGCTATTGAGTTGAAACCGCAAGTAACCGATGCTTAGGCCCAATGCTGGGCGTGACCCTATCCGGTAACTATCTGGCAAGAACGGAGAACCCTGATGAACATCGAACAATTACGCGACATGCTTTTATATTGCACCGTGATGAACTTCGCGCTGCTGGCGCTGTGGGGGCTGCTTTACCTGCTGCCGCACGAATGGTGGTATCGGGCGGCTGGCCGGGTGTTCCGCCTGACCCCCGAACAATTCGACGCCATCAGTCTGGCCGGGATCATCTTCTATAAAACCGGCGTCTTGCTTTTCAATCTGGCGCCGTATCTGGCCTTGCGCTTGGTGCGCTGAGTGAAGCCGAACGGACAAAACCGCTGCAACCGCTGGCGGGGGCGGTTCGTGCGCTGGACGCGCTGCGTGGCGCGGCACGGGCAGCCTGGTCTCCGACCGCAACGGCGTGGCGACGGCCTACGCGATTTATAACTTGCAGGAACGCGGCGCGCTTTTCATCAAACCGCAGACCCAGGTTTATGAAGGCATGATCGTCGGCGAAAACGCGCGCGACGTTGATCTGGACGTGAACATCATCCGCGAAAAGAAACTCACCAACATGCGCGCTTCATCGGCGGATGAGGCCTTGCGGCTGGTGCCGGTGCGCGATTTGACGCTGGAACAGGCGATTGAATATCTGGCC
>JANOWX010000726.1:0-3720 GCA_031418175.1 Acidobacteriota bacterium
AAAAGATGGGCGGCTGGCAGATGCTGGGCGGCGCCGCCGTGTTGGCGGGCGTAGTCTTGTTGCAAGTTGAAAGCAGATTGCGGCTCACCCGTCAGCGCGATACCAAACAATGACTGAACACGCGCTCGATTCAGCGGGCGCACAATGCCAAAGAGCATGGAGTTCAAGCTTCAGCCTGTCTTGGAGTTCGCGTATACAGGCTGGAGCCTGAACTCCATGCTCTTTGGCATAAGCCCCTACTTCAATTCACGCCCAGCAACTTGAAGCCCGACCAGTAATACGGATGGCGGTATTCCGCGCGTTGCAACAGTGCGCGCACAGCGTTTTGCCAAGCCTGTGCGCGCGCGGGTAAAGGCTGCGCGCGCAATTGCCGGTAAAACTCCTGCATCAATTCAGCCGTGCCAGCGCCTTCCAGCGGCCATTGATTCACGAGCAAGGCTGGGCAACCGGCGCTGAAAAATGACCAGCTCGCGCCTACGTTTGCACGCCCGGTGTTCAACCGCGCAGGCGCGCTTTCAACCGACGTGAACGCCGCCAGCCGCGCGGACAGTTTCAGTTGCAGCACCTCGCGCAACGTCAACATTCCGTCTTCATTCGCATCACCAGCCAGCGCCAAGCCGGAGTGCAACGGATTCACTTCATCCAGGATGGCGGGCGCGGCGAAATGCAGCCAACGCGCTTGCTGGGCGTCAGTCTTGACGCGCTGTTCACTGGCCTTAACGCCGCTGAAACTCTGCTGACGCGCCGGGTCAAACAATGCGCTCAGCGCCGCGACTTCGTTTTCCGTTTCAGCGGTTACAGCAAAGGATTCGCGTTGCAGCCGCGTCTTTAACCGCGTGAGCACGTCAGCGCTGAGCGCCGGGTTGGCGAGGGCAAAGAGCGTGTCATCGGCACTGCTTGGTTTCACTGCGCCGCGTGCGTCAGTCTTTGCGCGCGGCGCGGCGCTCGCTTGTCCACTTGTCATCGTTTGTAACGCTGTCGCTGATGGCACGTAGGAAATCGCAAAGTCTTCGATCAGGTAATGCGCCTCGCTCGGTTGCAACGCGGCAAAGGGCAAATTCCAGAGGAAGCCATCCGGCGCGATAACCAGTTGCGTCTTGCCTTGCAACAACGCGCGCGCCGGTTGCAACAGCGCTTCGTATAGCTCGCGCAGTTGCGCTTCCGTCGTGGCGTCGCGCGCGGTCATTGCCGTTTGCAATTGCGTGAGCCGTTGGTACAAATCGGCGCGATTGCTGCTGAGCGCAAAGATTTTCAACGCGGGCGTTTTGGCGGCGCGTTCCTTGGTGAACAGGAACAGCACGACGCGCTCTTCGGTTTCGCTGTATGCCAGCAAGGCGCGGCGCTCATCGGTCACCAACTGGCCCGCTTGCAACGCCGTCAACGCCGGGCCTTCACCACGCAGCATTTTCAATTGCGGATGCGCGCGATAAAGACGCAGCAAAAAGGCGTCATACGCCAACCGCGCTTGTTGCGAGCGCGCGGTCAAATCCTGCACGCGTACCAGATTCGGCTGTGGCTTCTCGTGTTCGCGCGCGAGTTGCGCGTTGAGCAGCGCAAGGTTGTTGAGCATTTGCGTTTCGCGTGTCTGCTCAACCGCCGTCATTGTTTTGGGAATCCAGGCCCGCCCGCCGCGCAGCATTGTCAGCAGCCCGCGTTGCTTGGCGCGTTCGGCGAAATGAAAGGCCTCTGCGCCCTGCTTCAGCGCCAGCAACACATCCACCATTGCCAGATACGGCCCGCTTTTGTTTTCGTTGGAGCGGCTCGCCTGCGCGCTGCCCGGCGCGGGCCGCTGCTTTTCGATCAGCGTGATGGCTTCGCTCAACGCCAGCCGTGCGCGGGGTAGCTGTTGCAATTGCTGTTGGCACTTGCCCGCGCGATAACGCGCGCGCCAGAGCAGATCATCGTCCTCGGCGAGTTTGGCAAATTTCGCCGCTTCGTCTGCAACCGTCAGCGATTTGTCGAACTCGTTCTGCACGTAATGCACGATGGCTGTGTTGAGCAAGGCGTTGGCGACACCGGCGGGAATGTTGAGTGCCGTGTATTCGGCGCGGCTCTTTTCATCGAAACTTAACGCCTCAGTGTAATTGTTCAACGCCTGTTGCGTGATGCCAAGATCGAGTAAGGCGCTGGCAAGTTCGCGGCGGTCACCCAACTCTTCGCGCAACTTCAACGCCTCTTCGTAACGCTGCAAGGCACGCGCGTAATCACCCAGCGCGAAACAGGTGCCCGCGACTTTTTGCAAGGCGTAAGCTTCCTGCCCTTTGTCACGCATCAGCTTTACGATGCTCAGATTGCGTTCGTAAGCCGGCAGCGCCAGCGCGTAATCGCCGTTGAGCACGTACACCAGTCCGATCCCTTGCAAGGCGCTGGCAGTACCGCTGGGATTGCCTGCGCGCTCTTCGGCCTGTTGGCTGAGTTGGTAATGTTGCAGCGCCTGCGCGAGATCGCCCTGGTTGTAATAGATGTTGGCGATGCTGTGCAGCACGAAGCCCCTGCTGTTACTGTTGCCGCTGTGGTTGCCAGCCTTGTCGTAGCTTTCCAGCACGCGCCGGTAATGTTCGAGCGCCGTCGCGTCATCGCCCAATTCATAGGCCACACGCGCAATTTTGACCAAGCGGCCGGCATAGGTCGCGGTCGTGTTGGGTGTCAGGTATTCGAGGCTGCGCCGGTATTGGGCCAAGGCTTTGACATAATCGCCCGACTCGTAATGAACATTGCCGATGGCTTCGAGCGTGTAGGAGACTTCGCCGCGCTCATTCAACGCTTCATAAATCGTCAACGCCTGCTGGTACTCGGCCAGCGCGACTTTTGGCTGTTGCAACATCAGATGCGTCAGCCCCAGGCTGGACAGGGCCTTCGCGCTTTCGGCTTTGCGGCCAAGCTGTTGTTCCAGCGCCAAGACTTTTTGATACGCCGCCAGCGCCTGTTTGTAAGCGCGCAGAAAAAAATGGCTGATGCCGGTGTTGTGCCAGGCTTCGGCTTGCGCCTTTTTGTCGTTGAGCGTTTCAGCCACGGCCAACACCAACTGCAAAGTTTTGAGCGCGCTCTTGTAGAAGCCGCCAGCGTATTGCCGGTCGCTCTGGCTGGCCAGCAGTTGCGCCAGATCGGGCGAAGCGAAAGCGCGCACGGTTTCCAGCAATGACGGCAGCTCAGCCTCTGTGGCGTTCAGATACTCGAACATCAACGCCGTTCCCAGCGGCTGTTCGCGCACGATGCGCCACACGTCTTCTTTCACCAGCGAGAAAGCGACCTGCACGGGCGTCACTGTCTGTGTTGACGTTTGCTGATTGATGGCGCGGCGCTCGGTTTTGGCATACAGGCTGGCGCTTCCGCCCTGCTGTTTGACGCGCAAGATGACCGGTGGTGAAAAGCTGAAAGCGGCTTCGGCAAAGCGGCGCTGCATCGTTTCGCGCCGCGCCTGGCGGTCTAGTTCCAAGCCCGTCCAGAGCGCCATATGCCCGTCCAGGTCTTCGCCGGCCCAGGTTTCAAAGTAACGCAAGACGACCGCGCGCACGGCTGCTTCATCAGCAGTAGCATTGGCGGGTTGTTGGGCCGCGCTGGCGCTGGCGAGGGCCAACAATACGAGAAAATGCAGTGAGAGTTTCATAAGCGAAGAGCGAGCTTTGGAGTGCTGCGGCTTGACGCAGCTTTTCGTTCGCCGCTCGAAATATCAGATTGACCGGACGCGGTCTGGCTGCAAATGCAAAAGCTGCGTCAAGC
>JANOWX010000727.1:0-3769 GCA_031418175.1 Acidobacteriota bacterium
CCGCACGCACTCCAAAGGCTGCGCCGATCATGTTCACGTTCTTGTTTCGCATTGCATTACATCTGTTTCGGGCACGCCACGATCACCAGTTTGGTTGCCGCATCAAGCGACCGCAATTCAACCTCGGTCAGCGCCAGCACCTGTTCCAATTCGGCCAAGCCGGAAAAATTCGCCAGCCGCGCGCCGTACAAAATGAAGATGTCGGGAATCGTGCGCCCGGCATCGCCGTAATCGGTCAGCGCTTCGACCGCGCGTGTTAGTTGGTCGTTAAGCGCGGCCAGCGTCGTTGTGCTCACACGCGCCGGGCCACGTTGCAAGCGTACCACGCCGGTGCGGTCTACGACACGCAACATTTGCCGTCGCGCCGTCAGTAATCCAAACAGCGAATGCGTGACCTGTTCGCCCGTGAAAACCAGATGGCCGGTGGTTTCCGCCGCCAGCGTCACGCCGCCCGCGTCCAGCCGCATCGAACGCGCCGCCGCATTCCGGCAATCGTCAACCGTCAAAGTAAACTGCTCAGCCTCGCGCCGCTTCATCTCCGTCGTGCCCAGCGCGGTCGCGCGCACCAGATTGCGGCGTTTGTCCACGACGATTTGCACCTCGACGCTGCCGGGCACCGCGCCCGCCGCAATCGCGGCCTCGGCGGCTGCGCGCCGCACGCGCAAAATGTCATCGGGCGTGGGGTCAACGATGTTGCGTTCGATGGTGTCGCGCACCAGCGCCAGCGCCACGCCGATGGGCGAGATGACTTCGGCATTGCGTGCGATACGATGTTCCAGTTTCAGCAATTGTGCGGTGAAGGGCACCAACGCCGCCGCGCCACCCCCGCCGCCAACCAGCACGACCTGATCGCGCGCCAGTTGGTATTCGGCGATCAATTCGTCAATCGTGGCAGCCACTTTGCGGCACCCGATGTTCAGCACAAGCTCGGCTACTTCTCTTTCATCCGTAAACTCACCGAACTCTTCGGCAACAAGCTGAAAAGCTAAGCGGGCTGATTCAGGATTGCCGTAAGCAAAATGCTCTGGTTTGACATAACCAAGCAGATTCGCTGCACAAGTCGTTGTCAGCGCGTATCGTCTGCCGGTTGTTGTGCGAATCACGGCATGATCTGCGGCATCGTTCGCAGTCGGCTGCATTAACTCGATCACGGCGCCTTGCAACTCATCCGGCAGCGCAAAACAAGCGTAGCCAAGCCCCGCGATATGAGCGCTACGCGGACCAACATCAATAACCGACTCCGGGGTGTTCGTCTGAGCCATCCGAATCATGCTGCCGCCGCCGACGCCCAGCGTGCGCACATCCAGCGTGTTCAGATACATCCGATGCCCGTTCAAACGCGCGGGCCGCGTGGCCGGATTGCCGTCGCGTATGACCGAGATGTCGGCGCTGGTGCCGCCGACTTCGATAAACACGCCGTCCGACACGCGTTCGTGCATCAGCGCACCCGCGATGCCCGCCGCCGGGCCGGAAAGCATGGTCAGAATCGGGCGTTTGTGGACTTCGCCGACGCTCATCACGCCGCCGTCCGAACGCATAATCATCAGCGGCGCGCCGATGCCGGTGGCCTTCACACAGCGTTCGGTCAACTCCGCCGTCTCGATCATCTTCGGCAGGATGGCCGCGTTGATGACGGCTGTGCGGGTGCGCACGCGCAAGCCGTACAGGCTGCTGACTTCGTGGCCGCTCGTCGCCAGCAGATTTTTTGCGCGCGCCTTTTCGGCGATCAACGTCTCGCCCGCGCCTTGATCCACGCTGAAGGCTTCGCTGGCCACGATCACGCGCACGCCGCGCGCAGCCAACAAATCCAACGCCTGTTCCAGCGCTTGTTCGCGCGCGCCGTTGCTGGCGCTGACAAAAGCATGTTGAGCGATCAGTTGCTTGCTGGCGGTCAAGGCAATCGGCGGCACCGCCGTTGCGCGCCGCGCCAGCCAGCCTTCAAAGCCGCTGCCCGTCGCCACGATGCCGACCTCGGCGACATCGCCTTCCAACAACGCATTCGTCGCTTGTGTCGTGCTGTGCGCGATGAAGCTGACATCGTCCGGCTGCAAGGCGAATTCGGCCATTACGCGTTCCAACGCCGACACGATGCCCAGCGCCACGCCCTCGCGCGCCACGTGCGTGGTCGGCAGCTTCAATTGCCCGACGAGCGCGTGCGTCGCGTTGTCTATCACGACCACGTCGGTGAAGGTGCCGCCGACATCAATGCCGATGCGAACTTTCATCATTGTTCCGCCCACGAAGGCACACGAAGCGGCACGAAGACTTTTCGACAGGATTCACAGGATTGAAGCAGGGTTTACCAGGTAGCTTGCCGGTCTAAGCAGCCTGTCCATCCTGTAAAAAATCCGATTCATATCCTGTCTAAAAAATCTTCGTGCTCCTTCGTGTGTCTTCGTGGGAAAGGCTAGCGCAAATACAACACACTGCCCGCCACCAATCCCAACACACACACTGCCACCTTCCACCCCAGCGTCGCGCGCGTAATTTCTTCGACGCGCATGCCGACGTAATTGGCGATCCACACGTTCTGTGTATTGGTCGGGTCGCAGACGTTTTGCACCTGTACCACGCACATCACCGCCGCGATCAAGGCAGCGGGCGGCAACAATCCCAATGCGCCGAGCAGCGAATAGAGGCCAATGCCGACGCCATAAAAATTCAGCGGCCCGCGATAGAGCGCCAGCGGCGACAACAAGCCAAAGAACGCCACGTAAACCAGCGGCGCACGGAAATTGATCCCTTGCACCAACGGCGCGAGCGCGCCCTTGATCGCCGGCAGTTCCGTCGTGTTGAGCAGCATGCCGATGCCGATCATCAGGATGATGGCGGCGGCCACGTCTTCCAACCCTTTGACCGCCGCGCTGGAAAGCTGTTGCACCAGTTCGCGTGGGCGCGTCAGCAAGACAGCCAACAGCGCGCTCGCCAAGAACGCGGGCATCACCGGCCAGCCCAGGCCTTTGTGCAAGACCAAGGGCAAGAGCGGCGCCAACAGCGTATACAACGGCACTGCGCGTTTGGCCACAGGCTCATCCATCAGCACCGCCCACGCGCCATACGAACTCATGCGCCTGGCCGCATAAATCAAAAAGACGGCGATCAGCGAAACATCAATCGCGAAGAGCACCCCGGCGAATTGCCCGATGCTTTGCGCTTCCAGCTTGAGCGTCTTTTGATACAGCCCCCAGGCCGCGATGTTGAACACGTAGCCCGCGCCGTAGGCCAGCAAAAACAGCACGCCGGTCAATTTGCGCGGCACGCCCAGGCTCATCATGATCGGCAACGTCAGCCCGCCCACCATAATGATCGCGCCCAAACCCGTCAGTGTGGTGAACAACAACGCCACCGCCAACATCAACGTCACCGCGACAGCCAGCGGGCGGTCGCCGCCGAATTCCGCCGCGCGTTTGATGAGGCCCTCGGCAATGCCGGTCTGCATCACTACGCGGCCCAGCAACGCGCCGGCCAGCACCATCAAATAGGCGTCTACCAAGCGTCTGGCGCCGCCCGCGATCACGTCGTTCAGGATTTGATTGAGCGGGGTGCGCGCGGCCACGGCCATCGTCACCGCCATCGCGGGCACGGCCAGAATCGCCGGCATACGACGCGTCAGCATCAGCGCGGCAAACAGCAGAAAGATGAGGACGACAAGAAAGGCAGTCATGCAACAGGTCTAACGATTTAGTAACGGAGGGCGAAGCCTATGGAGTGCGCGCGGCACAGGCCGCCGCTTTGGTAGTCCCTTGATCGTGCGCTAACAAAGGGACTA
>JANOWX010000728.1:0-1941 GCA_031418175.1 Acidobacteriota bacterium
AGTTATTTCTTTCGCGATAGGTTCGTTAATCCGGGGTAGGCGAAGCCGCCGCGAAGCTTTAGGCTAAGCTCATGCGGATCATTTTCCATGCCGCTGCGGGGCTTGCCGCAGCCTGTGCGTCGGCGGCAAATGCCGCGCCGAGCCCCGCCGAACAGCGGATGATCGGGCAAACCACGCAGGAATTCTTCGACAAAGAAGTCATCCCCAAACACGACCTGATCGAAAGCAAGGATTACGAGATTCAGCGCAGCCTGATTAAACAGGCCGCCGACCTGGGCCTCATCAACGCGCACATTCCCGAAGAATACGGCGGGCTGGAACTGGATCACGTCTCGAACATGCTGATCGCCGAATTCATGTCGGGCCAGGCGTCTTTCTCGACCGGCTTCGGCGCGACCAGCAGCATCGGCCTGTTGCCCATAGTGCTGTTCGGCACGCCCGCCCAGAAAGAAAAGTACTTGCCCAAAATCGGCAGCGGCGAATGGGTCGGCGCGTATTGCCTGAGCGAATCGGGTTCGGGGTCGGACGCCTTGGGCGCGAAATCCACCGCGCGGCTGAGCGAGGACGGCGAGCATTGGGTTTTGAACGGCGAGAAGATGTGGATCACCAACGGCGGTTTCGCCGACGTGCTGACCGTGTTTGCCAAAGTGGACGGCGAGAAATTCACCGGCTTCATTCTGGAACGCAATGACCCCGGCGTCAGCCACGGCAACGAAGAGCACAAGCTCGGGCAACGCGGCTCCTCGACTACGCCGATCCTGATGCAGGATGCCAAGATTCCGAAAGACCGGTTGCTGGGCGAAATCGGCAAAGGCCACTTGATCGCCTTCAACGTGCTCAACTTTGGCCGCATCAAGATGGGCGCGGGCGCGATTGGCGGCGGCAAACGCGTGCTGGGCCAGTCGGCCAGATATGCTGCGGAACGGCATCAATTCGGACGCGCCATCGCCACCTTCGGCGCGATCAAATACAAGCTGGCCGAGATGGCGGCGAAGCTTTATGCGGGCGAATCGGCGGTTTACCGCACCGCCGGCATGATCGAAGCCAAAGAGGAAACGATTGACAAAAAGAATCCCGCCGAATTCATGAAGGCCATTGAGGAATACGCCATCGAATGCGCCATCATCAAAGTCGCGGGCACCGAGATTCTGTTTTATTGCGCCGACGAAAACGTCCAGATTCACGGCGGCAACGGCTTCACCGAAGACTATCCGGCGGAAGGCGTTTACCGTGACTGCCGCGTCAACCGCATCTACGAAGGCACCAACGAAATCAACCGCCTGCTGATTCCCGGCCAGCTCATCAAACGCGCGCTGAAGGGCGGCCTGCCGCTGTTTGCCGCCGCCATGAAGTTGCAGGAAGAGTTGCTGGCCGGGCCTTCGTTCGACTCCGCTTTCGGCGATGGCGAAGACGACGCGCCGCTCGCCAAAGAGCGCAAGTCAGCGGCCAACGCCAAGAAAGTCGCCTTGATGCTGATCGGTTCCGCCGCGCAAAAATTCCAGGCGGCGCTGAGCGAACAGCAAATGGTGCTGTGCTGGGCGGCGGATGTCATCATCGAAACCTTCCTGATTGACAGCGCCATCGGCCGCACTGCCAAACTGATTGGGCGCGACGGCGCGGATAAGCATCAAGCCGCGCTTGATGCAACCCAGCTTTACACGCACGACGCGCTGGGTCGTATCGAAATCGCCGCCAAAAATGCGCTGGCCGCGATCTTCGAGGGCGACGAATTGCGGATGGCGCTCGGCGCGTTGAAACGGTTCACGAAACAGGAACCGCTCAACACCGCCGCCGTGCGTGAACGGCTGGCGGACAAGGTCGTCGCGGCGGGCGGCTACATTTTCTGAATGCGGAATGCGGAATGCGGAGTGCGGAATTTGGTGGGCGTTAGGCTTCGCCGATTACTTCATTCCGCATTCCGCATTCCGCATTCCGCATTCC
>JANOWX010000729.1:0-3710 GCA_031418175.1 Acidobacteriota bacterium
TTTCGAAGAACAACTGGCGAAGTTCGGCGCGCGTCCGCATTGGGGCAAGTTGTTCACGCTCACGGCAGCGCAATTGAAAGCGCGTTACGAGCGTTACGCCGACTTTCAGCAGTTGCTGCGGCAATACGATCCGCAAGGCAAATTCCGCAATGAATTCCTTGAACAGAATCTTGCGGCCTAGCGAGTTTCAAACGGCTTGCCATTTCAGGCAATGCATAACGCATGTGCTCAGGGTCTATTCATGCTCAAAAATAGAAACGCCAAGACGCCGAGCGCGCCAAGGAAGCCAAGCGAATGCTGGTGGTTTTTCCTTGGTTTTGCTTGGCGAACTTGGCGACTTGGCGTTGAGACTCGCTGGGTTTGGTTGAGAATGAATTGACCCTGCACAAGTGCTGAAACCGATTTACAGTTGAGTCTGGCGCGGCGCGCCGCGCCAAAGAGGAACGTCCCATGCAAAAACGAATCTTGCTATTCGCCTTTCTGTTGGCCTGTCTGGCCGCGCGCGCGCAAGCGCAAAACGTGCGAGTCACCTGGATCGGGCAATCCGGCTTTCACATTCAAACCGAAGGCGGCCCAGCGGTCGTCAGCGATCCGCCGCCCGCCAATTTCAGCTTCATCTATCCCACGACGCCCGCCGATGCGGTGACGATCAGCCACACGCATGGCGATCACACCGGCACCACCGCTGTCGCGGGTACGCCCACGCTGGTGGATGGGCGCAACGTGGCCGAGCGGCGCGAAGTGACGGCGGCGGGCACGACCTTCACGATCATCCCCGGCTTTCACGACACGACGGGTGCGACGCGCAATGCGCTGATCACCTGGACGCAAGGCGGCTTGCGCTTCATGCAAGGCGGCGATTACGGACAGGCCACGCTGACGCCGGAACAGTTGAATGCGCTGGGCAACATTGACGTAGCCTTCATCGCGGCCACCACGCCGAACCTGCTGCCGCCGGGGGCCAAAGCGTTTATTGACCAGTTGCGCCCGCGCGTGGCGATTCTGTGTCATTACCGCGTGCCGCTGGGCGGCACCACCGGTTTGGTGGGCTTCAAAGACATCAGCGCGCCCTATGCGAACCTGGTTTACAAACCGTTTTTCGTAAACCTGACGCGCGACAACCTGCCCGCCACGCCGGAAGTTTGGGTGATGCAACCGACCTCGAATGCGGTGGTGGTGAACGCGGCCAGCTTCGGCGGCGGCGTGCCGACCGCGCCCGGTTCGCTGGCGAGCATCTTCGGCACGTTTACCAGTGCTATGACCGCGTCGGCGCAAGCGTTCCCGCTGCCGACGCTGCTGGGCAATGTCGAGGTGTTGGTCGGCGGACGCGCCGCGCCGCTGCTTTACGTCTCGCCGACGCAGATCAACTTCCAGGTATCGGGCCGCTTGGAAGTGCCGGGGCAAGTGCTGGCCGACATCCGCGTCGCGGGCACGACGGTCGGGCGCGCGCAGGTGACGACGCTGAACGGCGGGCCGGGCCTGTTTGTGGCGACGGATTTGAATTACCAGCCCGTGAACAACAAGGCCGTCAAACGCGGCGAGGCGCTGATCCTCTTTGCCACCGGCCACGGCGAATTGACCAGCGCGGTGGATGACGGCGTGCCCGCGACCGCCGTCACGACCAAAGACAAACCGCACGTGACCATCGGCGGCGTCGAGGCTGAGGTGCTCTTCAGCGGCCTGACGCCGGGTCTGGCGGGCTTGTGGCAAATCAATTTAGTGGTGCCGCCGACTGCGCCATTGGGCGCGAATGTGCCGCTGGTGGTGACGCAAGGGCTGGCGAGCAATGCGTTGGCGTTGACGATTCAGGCGAGCGCGGCGGCGGAGGGCTTGGGCGCGTTTGTGTTGCGGGGCTTGCGCCGGTTGGTTGAATAAACGCCTTGCGGGCTTGGGTAGGCTTGGAAGCCGCTGTTTTCGCGGCTCTGCCGCCTGATGTGCGGACGGTCTCTGACCTTCCGGGAGTGGAGGCACTTTTCTTTCGGGGCTACGCCCCGACCGGGGGCGTAGCCCCGAAAATCTCAAACCGTCTCCGGAAGGTCAGAGACCTTCCGCACATCGGGCGGCAGAGCCGCAGGAGATCAACGATGAACCGAACCTGTTGCCGAATGCTGTCGAGCGGTGTGTTGTTGGTTGCCCTGCTTGTGTTGTCGGCCAGCGTGCGCACACAGATCACGCGCGCCGCCGCGCCGCCGAACATCATCATCATTCTGTCCGACGACATGGGCTATTCGGACATCGGCTGTTACGGCGGTGAAATCGCCATGCCCAATCTGGACGCGCTGGCGGCGGGCGGCGTGCGCTTCAAACAGTTTTACAACACGGCGCGTTGCTGCCCGACGCGCGCGGCCTTGCTGACTGGCCTCTATCCGCATCAGGCCGGCGTCGGGCACATGATGGAAGATCGCGGCTATGACGGCTATCGCGGCGATTTGAATCAGCATTGCGTGACGATTGCCGAGGCGTTGCGGCCCGCGGGCTATGCCACCTACGCCGTCGGCAAATGGCATGTGACTAAAGCCGTGAATCCCAAGAGCGAGGCCGAGCGGCGCAATTGGCCGTTGCAACGCGGCTTCGATCGTTTTTTCGGCACGCTCACGGGAGGCGGCAGTTACTGGGATCCGAGCACGCTGGTGCGCGACAACACGCCAACGACGGCCCTTGCCGATGCGGAGTATCAGCCGCGCGCGGCGTTCTATTACACCGACGCGCTCAGCGACAACGCGGCGCGTTTCATTGCCGAGAACAAACAGCGCAGCGGCGGCAAGCCGTTTTTCTTGTATCTGGCCTACACCGCCGCGCACTGGCCGATGCACGCGCGCGAACGCGACATCGCCAAATACAAAGGCAAGTACGACGCGGGCTATGAACCGATTCGGCGCGCGCGCTATGAACGGGCCAAGCAATTCGGCTTGATTGATCCACGCTGGCCGCTGTCGCCGCAAGCGGGCGCGTGGGACAAGGTCACGAACAAAGAATGGGAAGCGCGTTGTATGGAAGTTTATGCCGCGATGATTGACAGCATGGATCAAGGCATCGGGCGCATCGTGGCCGAATTGAAACGGCAGGGCCAGTTCGACAACACGGTGATTTTCTTTTTGCAGGACAACGGCGGTTGCGCCGAACAGAATGGCCGCAACCTACAAGCGCCGAATGCGGTGAACCCTTACCAGACGCGCCCGGACAAGCCTGTCTATCCCGTGCTCGCCAAAGACGCGCAGCATTATTTCAACTCGATGCCGAAACAGACGCGCGATGGGCGCGCCGTGGTGCTGGGGCCGAACGTGCTGGCCGGGCCGGACGACACATTCATCGCCTACGGCCAGGGCTGGGCCAACGTCAGCAACACGCCTTTCCGCGAATACAAACATTGGACGCACGAGGGCGGCATCAGCACGCCGCTGATCGCGCATTGGCCGCAGGGCATTCCCGCTCAGCAGCGCAACAAGCTGGTCAACGATCCCGGCCATCTGATTGACCTGATGGCGACCTGCGTTGATTTGAGCGGCGCAAAATATCCGCGCACATTCAACGGCCAGACGATCACGCCGCTGGAAGGCGTCAGCTTGCGTCCCGCGTTGACGGGCAAGCCGCTCAAACGCGCGCAGCCGCTTTTCTGGGCGCACGAAGGCAATCGCGCCGTGCGCGCGGGCCAATGGAAGCTGGTGGCGAAAGAAGAGCAGCCGTGGGAGCTTTACGATCTGGCGGCGGAT
>JANOWX010000730.1:0-7793 GCA_031418175.1 Acidobacteriota bacterium
TGATTGTCTTCGCCGTCTGAAATCACGACCACGACACGGCGCGCGCCCGAGGCCGCGTGCTCACCCAGGTAGCGCGCGGCTTTGGCGACCGTATCGAAAAAGGCCGTCCCCTCTTTGGTCGGTTCCAACGTGTTCAGGCTGGCGGCAACTTTGTCCAAGCTACTGGTTCGTTCGCCAACCAGTTTAGGGTACATGCCGATTGAGAAAACCGAAACGGTGTCGGCTGGTTTGAGCACTTCTTTCAAAAAGCGCGTCGCGGCCAATTTCTCGAACTCGAAGCGTTCGCGCACACTGCCCGAAACGTCGAAAAGCAGCGCCAACTCCAAGGGCGTTTTGCCCGGTTCACCCAGGCTTTGCAGTTGCTGCGCCTGGCCTTCCTCTTCCAATTGAAAATCCTCGGCGCGCAGTCTGCGCATCGGCTCGCCATTGGCGTCGGTGACTGAGACTGGCACGGCCACCAGATTGGAGTTGATGCGAAAGGTGTCGCCGGTATTCTCAGGCTCTTTTTCAGCCGCCTTGCCAGCAGCCTTTTCGGGGCCCTTTTTGGAATCAGTTTCCGCGTGAATCGGAGGCTGCGCGGGCTTATTCATCACGCTGGGCGCTGGCGGTGCGGGCGCTGGCGGCGTTGGCACCGGGACATTCAGTTTGTAATCAACAGGCGGAACCTGCTTCGCCGCCACGGGCGGAAGCGGGGTTGGCGTAGGCGTTGGAGCCGTGCGCCGCGCGCGCTCGGACGGCTTGCCCTTTTTGCCCTGGGCAGACGAGGACTCGGCCAGACTCAAAGCCAGTCCACCGCAAAGCAACAACCAGACGCCGCCTAACAGCCAAGCTCTAAACTGCACACCTTGCGGGAATTTCAAATTCACGACTCCTTGCAACATTCGCCTCATTCGTTGAGTTTGCCTGTTCAACACAGTCAGCGGGAACATCCCCTATAAAGCAAACGAGTGGCAAATGACATTGGCACATCATTCACCACTCGTTGCCGTTTACCTAAGCGCACCTGAACCAACCGGACCCTCTAGCTGGAGCCAAGCCCATTACGGTACCCGCGTGGTCGTGGTCTCGCGCGGGCGGGAACCTTCCAGCGAACTGCTGATTGACTTCTGCATCCGTACCGGATCGGGTTGGGCCGTCATACCTTTGTTGACCAGAATCTTGACCTCAACGCGGCGGTTCTGTTCGCGGCCTTCTCGGCTCAGGTTGTCAGCCACCGGTTGCGCTTCGCCGTAACCGAAAGGCGTGATAATGCGGCGCAGCGGAATCATATGATTCTCGGCCAGGTAGCGCACCACCGCATCAGCGCGCCTTTGGCTCAGCATGCGATTCTTGTTCTCGCTGCCATCCGCCGAAGCGAAGCCCATCACTTCGATCATATAAGCCTTCTCGGTCTTGGCCTGCACGGCAATTTCGTCCAGCACCAGCTTGGCCTCGGGCAGTAATTCATATCTGTTGACCTTGAAATTGACCGTGATGCCGCGTTTGGCTTCGTAATCGTCCAGGCTGGAGATCCAAGTCTCCATCCGGCGGTTGGTCGCCTCGACACCAGCGATGGCGGCATTGGCATTGGACATCGCCGCATCCGCCGTCTCTTGCGCGGCCTTCGCCCCGCCCTTTGCCGCGTTGGAGATGGCAGACAATTCTTCCAACTGACCGGAGAGGCGCTTGGCGTTCTCTTCGGTTTGGGAAATGCGTGTTTCTGCTTCACCCACGCGGCCCTCGACCGGCGTAACGCGGGTCTCGACGTTGCGGGCGACGACCAACGCGTTTTCAGTGAATTTGATCTTGTCAGCGGTCAAGCGGCCATTGGCATCGCCTTTCCCTTCGATCTCGACGCTCAACCCGCGCAGCAACAACGTCGTGTTGTAGTTTTTGGCGCGGCGGAACGGATTGCTTTTCTTTTCTTCGACTTTGGTGAAATTGCCCAGCGTCACCAGTACATCAGCGCCCGTGAGATCACGCACGATGAAAGTGTCAGCGTCACGTTTAACGATGACGCCGCTGACCTTGGCTTTTTGCCCCGGCGCCATTTTGACGAGGGTGGCGTCCTGAGCGTTGGTTTTCATATCTTTGCCTGCATCTTGTGCGAACACCGGCGCTACCGCGAGCGCCACACTGCACAAAACTAGACCGAAACGATTGATTTTCATATTCTTTCTGTCCTCCCCAGTGGAATCTGCGAATCAGAGATTTTTGCAAACTTGCAAGCTTTAGGAGCCTGCCGCCTCACCACAAGGCACGTGCGACGAGCATTAGAGCAACGCGCGTGCCAGGAGTCAAAACCTTTTTCCGGCACGTGTCTATCACGCTCTACGACAATGCCTTAAGCCACCGACCCAAAATGGCGGCTCGCCGGTGCGAGGCCACAAACAGGGCGTGCTGAAACGAAAGCAGTACATTTTGCACGGCGGGGATGCAGATATTACATACACATCATTACCGGCTTTTCTCACTAACGTCAGACACACACGCTGACTGGTAACCACACAGCCCTCAACTTGATTGCACGTATACATTGCCACGCCCCCGTTTGGAGAGCGAAACAGTAAGGCAAACGTTGCCGCGCAAACCGTCAAGCGGCGCTGGCTGCCACGCTCAAGCCGCGAAAAAATCTCGTTAAAACTTCTGGATTTGTGTAAATGAAGAAGACAAACCGTTTTTTATGGTCTAGAATCCGCGTCCGTGAAAAAGGTTTAGACTAGAAGTCGCCCCGACATGTTCTAAATCGCGTTTACCTTCTCACAACCAGCACTGGTTTTTGCTTAACACAATCTGTAGCAACTTTATCTTGGGAGGAACATATGCCCATGACAGGCGGTAACGGAAACACTGCATGGCTTAAGCGGGGTTTGATTCTCGCTTTGCTGACGGTCGGCGCTTTGGTGGCGCTTGATCAACTGGGCCTCAACCTGACCTCGCTGGCGCAAAAACGCCAGGCACGCGGTCCGGCGGCTCAAAATAACGTCGCGTCCGATTGCGGCTATTTGAAAGACCCGGAGGCGATCCGCGGCGCACAGTTGCGCCATCGCCGCGAGATTTCGCGTGTCACCGAAGGCTTCGCGCAGAAAGCGCCCAACCAAGTCGAACAATTGGTGCGCGCCGCCGACCTGCCACGCAAGAACTTCATTGACAACATCCTCTTTAACCGGATGCAGAACGACAACATCGAGGCCGCGCCGCTCAGTTCGGATGCCGAATTCCTGCGCCGTGTCACGCTCGACTTGACCGGACGCATCCCAGCGCCTGAGGCGGTGACGGCGTTCATGGCCGACGAGAATCCGAACAAGCGCGACTTGCTGGTGGACAAGCTGCTCGAGTCGCCCGAGTTCACCGACAAGTGGACAAACTTTTACGGCGACCTATTTAGGAACAGCGCTTTCGCCGCCAACATCAACCGTATGCGCGGCGGGCGTGACGCCTTCTACAAGTACATCAAAAACTCGGTGGCGCTGAATAAGAGTTGGCGCGACATGGCGGTCGAGATCGTGACGGCCAACGGCGACAGCTTTGCGAATGGAGCGACCAACTTTTTGGTTGGCGGCTTTGTGCCGATGGGCCCAGCCCAAGATGTTTATGACGGCATGGCCGTCGAAGTTTCGCGCGCCTTTCTGGGGCTGAGTTCGATGGATTGCTTGCTCTGCCACGATGGCGCCGGCCACATGGACGCCGTCAACCTTTGGGGTTCGCAAACCACGCGCTTCAGCGCCTGGGGCATGGCGGCTTTCTTCACGAACTTCAACCGCGCGAACGTTGCCGTCGCCACCAACGTTACCAAGTTCAATATCACCGAAGCCACGGGGCGCGCTTACAACTTGAACACGACCACCGGCAACCGCTCGAACCGCCAGCCGACCAATGGCAAAAACGTGGTGGATCCGACCTACATGTTCAACGGCAACGGCGGCATCAAGGCCGGCGAAAACCGGCGCGAAGCCTTTGCCCGCTACCTGGTGACCGATCCGCAATTCGCGCGCGCGCAAGCCAATTACCTGTGGGAAGAGTTGATGGTCGAGGCCTTGGTTTCGCCATCGAATACTTTCGATCTGGCGCGCTTGACGCGTGAACAGCAATTGCCCGATGGCTGGTCGCTGCAACCCGCCAACCCGGAATTGCTGCAAGCGCTCGCCGAAGAATTCGCCTTCAACGGTTTCAACATCCGCCACCTGATTGGCTTGATCGCCAAATCGAACGCCTATCAACTCTCATCGCAATACCCGGGCGAATGGCGTGTGGACTACGTGCCCTACTACGCGCGTAAGTACGTCCGCCGTTTGGAAGCCGAAGAGTTGCACGACGCAATCGTGATTGCGACGGGCGTGCCGCCGACGTTCGCCGATCCTGACAACGGCAATCGGGTGCGCACCGGCTACCGTATGGTTGACGACATGAACCCGCAGGCGACCACTTTTTGGGTTGAGTGGGCGATGCAGTTGCCGGAACCGACGGAACCGCGCAACAGCGGCAACAACGCCTTCTTGAACTCGTTCCTGCGTGGCGACCGCGATCAAAAGCTGCGCACGGACGAACCCTCGATTCTGCAAGCGTTGAACATGATGAACAACGGCTTCGTGATGGGACGTATTCATCAGGGCAACATTGCCAATGTGGCATTCCCTGAGACACGGACATACAATTCCGTGGTGCGCACGCTGCTGGCGAAAGCCAACCTCTCAAACGACGAATTGGTCAACACGCTCTATCTGACCACGCTCTCGCGCAAACCGTCGGCTGAAGAAATGGCGAAGATCACGCCCTACTTCAGCCGTATGACCAAGCAACAGGTCGCGGAGCATTTGCAATGGGTGTTGCTCAACAAGGTGGACTTCCTATTCAACTATTAAAACGAGGTGAAACCATGACAAATCATCTTCATCCAGATCATTCCTGTGAAGTCTGCCAGCCGCTGCGTCCGGCCAATCG
Organism: Acidobacteriota bacterium; assembly: GCA_031418175.1. Lineage (GTDB taxonomy): Bacteria > Acidobacteriota > Blastocatellia > RBC074 > RBC074 > JACPYM01. The sequence goes on from JANOWX010000730.1 coordinate 4,921, forward strand.
TCCGATGTTTGGCCCGCACTTCGGGCGGCGCACCTTCATCAAATCCACGGCAGCCGGGCTTTCCGGCTTTTTCCTGTCGCCGCTGGCGAGCCAGGTGCAAGCTGCGTCGAGCACTGCGGTGGGCGCCAAGCTGGTAGGCCGCGCGCGCAATTGCATCTTCATTTTGCTGAACGGCGCGCCCAGCCACAGCGATACCTTCGATTTGAAGCCCGGCCCTTATACGCCGGCGGACTTCAACCCGACCACCAAGAACGGCGTGCTCTTCCCGCAAGGGTTGATGCCCAATCTGTTCAACCAACTCGACCGCATCGCCATCGTCCGCAACCTGCGCTCCCCTGCCCTTGTGCACGGCTTGCAACAAATTTGGGCGCAGATCGGACGCAATCCAACTTCGCAAATGGGCAGGGTCGCGCCGAATATCGGCACGGTCGTCGCGCTGGAAACCGAGAAAGAACGCCAGCCCAATCAAAAGCTGCCGGGCTTCCTCGCGCTCAACGCGGGCACCATTGTCGGCGCTGGTTATTTCAACCCGCGCTACACACCTTTTGAAGTGGGTGCGGCAGCCACCGGGCTGGGCAACCTGACCAATGCGGATGGCGCAACCAGCTTCAACACCCGTTACGACATGCTGGCGGATTTGGACGGCGGGCTGCGTACCGGCGTGAATGGCCAGGACATCAGAGCGATGGATGATTTCTATCAGCAGAGCCGCGCGCTGATGTACAACCCCGAAGTTGACGCGGTCTTCCGCTTTGACGCAGCGGATCAAACTCGCTACGGCGGCAATAACGGCTTCAGCAACGGCTGCATCGTCGCGCGCAATCTGTTGAAGGCCAATCTCGGCACCCGTTACATTCAATTGGGTCTCGGCGGCTGGGATAACCACGCCAACATCTACGGCGCGGCGGGCGCACGCAACGGGGCGATCTACAACCCGGCCCGGCTGCTTGATCTGGGCTTAGCGAACCTGTTGATAGATCTGGCAGCCGCCCCCGGCACACGGGGCGGCACGCTGCTTGATGAAACGTTGATCGTGTGGATGGGTGAATTCGGCCGCACAGTCGGCACCCCGAATGGGAATGGCGGGCGCGATCACTTCTTCCAGCAGTTCTGCGGCTTCGCTGGCGGCGGCGTCAGCGGCGGACGCACCATCGGCATCACCGACAGCATCGCGCGCAACGTCGTCGAACCCGAATGGTCGCAAGGCCGTCCCTCGGCGGCCGAAGACATGGCGGCGACGATCTATTCGGCGCTCGGCATTGATTACACGACGAAGCGTTTCGACGATCCGTTCGGACGCGGCTTCGAGTACGTGCCGTTCGCGTCGGAAGGCGCCTGGTACCCAATGCTCGAAATGTTTGGCCGCGACATTGACAACAGCAAACGTATTCCGGAAACCGGCCGCGACACCGGCCGCCGCCCGATCAGCAACTAACGATTTTCTGTCGAGTCTGTCTTGAGGCTCATCTGTTCTCCCAACTTCAACGCGAGTCCGACCGGGCTCGCGTTTTTCTTTGCAAGGGCTCTGGCAGGAACAGGAAAAGGAAGCGCGATGTTACGCCCGCTCGAGGTAACTATTTGAAACGACCTTGAGACAGACCCGCCCAACCTCGCTGTCGGTGCGCTCAATGACAGGCTTCATCACAATGCCCTCGCGCACGTGATTCGCCCCCACGATCAAGCTCTGGCCTTCCGCCATTGCCAGCACAGCGGGCAGATCGAACGGCAACGCTTCGGCCAGGCAAGGCACCCACGGCAACCCGGCGCCAATCTCGCGCGCTGCGGCAGGCGCAATCCATTCATTCCCGCGCAGCAAGTCGAACACGGCAATCCGCACCTCATCTCTGCCCGCGCCGTATTTTAAGTCCTGTACTTGCCCGTAGACTTCGCCATACACGGTCAGGTCAGGGTGAGCCTCACAGAAGGCAGCGACCTCCGGGTAGGCTCCCAGCGCGCGCCACCAAAGACTATTCGCTTCCTGCCGTTTCCAGGTCGTGCGGCTGCCGGCGTGCAGCGCGCCATCGGCAAAGCAAAAGCGCGCATTGCATCCGTGAATCTTTTCGGTAATCCAAACCGGCTCGCCCGTGGTGAACAGATGGCCGTAGCGCCGCAGCGAGTCCACGTCATAACTGGGGTGGTAGCCCTTGGGCGGCCTTTCATTCGCGCCTTCATAAAGCGGCAGCGGCGGTTCGTAATGCGTCACGCCGAAACACTCGGCCAGGTCGTCGCCGGCACTGGCCCCGGCAGGCGCGGGAATGAGCAGCCCCATCGAAACCACGCCGCGCAGCCGCTTGACCTTGATGCGTTCCTGGGTGCGGCCTTCTTTCGCCAGGAAGGCGAATTCCGGGCGCGTCGTGTCCACGAGGGAATCCGGCGGGATATACGCGCCCAGCATCCCGTCGTGCCAGTCCGCCGTTTTCACACACGCGGTATAGCCGCCGAAGATGGTCACGACCGACAAGCTGTCGGCATTCGGGTGCGGCTGCAAATAGACAGGAACGACTTCGACTTTATGCGTGCTTTTCTCCATCGCGTGTATCCTCCGGTATCCGTCGCTGTTTAACTTTGCCGTTCGCCCGTGCAGGCGGATGGCAGACATTGACGTTCTCATCGAACGCTGCCACTCGCTTCTCCGGCGGGCGCAGTATACGTCCAGGCGTGCCGCAATGAAAAAAGGGCGCTGACGTCGCAACACCAGCGCCCCGCGCAGGCAGATTGGTTCATTGAAGGCGAAGAAAGAGGAAGGGACGGACGTGGTGGCGGTGTCTGGCGATCAGGTTTTCGATTACAGTAGGTGACACTCGAAGATGCGGCTGCCAATGGCTGAAAGGCTATTGGCAGCCGCTGTTAGTTCTTGAAACGTTACTGATCGC
>JANOWX010000731.1:0-7472 GCA_031418175.1 Acidobacteriota bacterium
CGGCAAGCTGACAGCTTGCCGTACAACGGACGCACCAACTACTCCTTTGATTTCAATTCGTGACGCCGGGACATTGGCAGGCGCTGTGCCAGAGCGCGCGGCTGCTTCGCTGAAAATAAGTTAAATCGTTGCAGCGCCTGCGAATTCAGCCGAAAGGTGGATTTTGCCGAGCAATTGGCTGAGAATGCGCCCGGCAATCGTTTAGCAATAAAACTAGCGGCTTAGCTTTTATTCGCACTCAAAAATATGGCAAACAAAAACCTGGTCATCATCGGCTTGCTCGGCCCTTCGCTCGATACTGGCCGCGGGCCAGAGCGTTGGGAGAAATGGCGTCCCACGGTCGCGCTCTGTCAACACGAAAACCTGCTGGTGGCGCGGCTGGAATTGCTCTACCAACCCAAATTCAAACCGCTGGCAAAAACGCTGACCGAAGACATCGCCACCGTCTCGCCCGAAACGGCGGTGCGCCTGGTCGAAATGGAATTCGCCGACGCCTGGGATTTCGAGGCCGTTTACGGCGTGCTGCACGATTTTGCGCGCACGTATGAATTCGATCTTGAGCGCGAGGAATACCTGATTCATATCACGACCGGCACGCACGTCGCGCAGATTTGCATGTTCCTGCTGACGGAGTCGCGCTACTTCCCGGCCAAGCTGATCCAGACTTCGCCGAGCCGCATGGCGCGGGGCCGCGAAGCGCCGGGCAGTTACGAAATCATTGATCTGGATTTGTCCAAGTACGACCGCATCGCCTCGCGCTTTCGCCAGGAACGCGACGCCAGCCTCTCGTTTTTGAAGGCCGGCATCGCCACGCGCAGCAAAGCCTTCAACAAACTGATCGCCCGCATCGAAGAGGTCGCCAGCAAATCCAAAGCGTCGCTGTTGCTGACCGGGCCGACCGGCGCGGGCAAATCCAGTCTGGCAAAACGTATTTATGAGCTGAAGAAACACAAGCACCAAATCACCGGCGCGTTTGTCGAAACCAACTGCGCCACGATTCGCGGCGACGCGGCGATGTCGGCGCTCTTCGGTCACGTCAAGGGCGCCTTCACCGGCGCGCTGCGCGATAGGCCGGGCCTGTTGCGCGCGGCTGACAACGGGTTGTTGTTTTTGGACGAGATTGGCGAGTTGGGTTTGGATGAACAGGCGATGCTGTTGCGGGCGCTGGAAGAGAAAGTCTTCATGCCGCTGGGCGGCGACCGTGAGGTGCGCAGCGAGTTTCAATTGATCGCCGGCACCAACCGCGATTTGAGCGAGCGTGTGCGCACCGGGCATTTCCGCGAAGACCTGCTGGCGCGCATCAATCTATGGACGTTCAAACTCCCAGGGTTGCGCGAACGCAGCGAAGACATCGAACCCAATTTGAGTTTTGAGTTGGAACAGTTCGCGCAGCGCAACGGCACGCTGGTGACGTTTAGCCGTGAGGCGCGCGCGCGTTTTCTGAAATTTGCGATGGCGCCCGACGCCCAGTGGCAAGGCAACTTCCGCGATTTGAACGGCGCGATCACACGCATGGCGACGCTCGCGCCGGGCGGGCGCATCTCGTCCGCCGTGGTTGACGAAGAGATCGAACGCTTGCGCGAATGGTGGCGCGGGCCTGCGGCAAATGATAACGAACAGTTGCTGGAACGGTTGGTGAGCGCCGACAAATTGGCCGCGCTCGATCTGTTTGACCGGCTGCAACTGGCGAGCGTGATTGGCGTCTGCCGTCAGGCGCGCACGTTGTCCGAAGCGGGGCGGCTGTTGTTTTCGGTTACGCGTGAGAAACGAGCCACGGCGAATGATGCCGATCGGTTGCGCAAGTATCTGGTGCGTTTTGGGCTGAGTTGGGAAGAGATCAATCTGGTTGCCTGAGGGGTGGGCACAGTTGATCACCCTTGATGTGCGAATGATGTGCGAAGTTGTGCACACCGCGTCGTTGATTCTGCTTTCCGGCGATGCCCAAAAAGAACCCCGCCGCTGCCTTGCGGCCAACGGCGGGGTTCAGACTTGGCAATGCGTTGGAGTTTTGGTTAAGGCGCAAAGTACCCCGACGCATCCAGAATCAAATCGGTCGTGAATTGCGTCAACACCTTGAACTTGCCATCCGCCGGGCTCAGCCCCACAAAGTAATGCCGGTTGTAGCCGAACGTCGCCGGGGCCGGGTAATTCGACGTAGCGACCAACGGCGCGGTCGTCAAATTCGCGGGAAACATTGTCAGGAAGCCCGCGCCCGTGGTGTTGACGACGGACACATTGCCGACGATGGCTTGCGCCACAGCGGGCAGGCCGCAGAAATTCGCCGCCATTTGCGTATGCGTCGCCAGCGCCAAATTGCCCGTAATCGGCATGCCAGGGTTGGTGCAGCCGCTAAACGCCGCGCGCGTTTCGAGCAAGCGTACCGGGCTTGGCAGCGGATTGAAGAGCAAACCCGCGCCGTTCGCGTCCAGCGCCTCTGCGCTGTAATAACCCAGGATGTCCACCACCAGATGCGTCGTGGCGAAGGTGTATATCTTGAACTTGCCATCCGCGCCCAGCTTGACTGCAAACGGCCCGTTGATGACATCGCTTCCCGCATAATTCGAACTCGCCACCGTCGGCCTTGTGCCGCCGCTCGGATAAATCGTCAAGTAACCCAAGGCCGTCGGCGACACTGAGGTTGCATTGCCGACCAGCACCTGCGCCGTCGCCGGAATCGAATTGCACGGTGCGGCCACTGGTGAACGTCCTTGCAACAACAAATCCAAATTCGGATCGGCATTCGGATCGCCCGTGCCGATCAGTTGCGTGCCGGGTGCGATGCAGCCGCTGAAGGTCGGGCGCGTTTCGAGCAAGCGCACCGGGGTCGCCAGCGGATGGAAGTACAGTCCTCCAGTCCCCGGCGGCGCGTAGTAACCAGTCACGTCCACAATCACGTGCGTGGTCGCGCTGCTGAAAATCTTGAACGCGCCATCGCCCGCGCCGAGGCCTACGGTGAAAACATTGTTGGTGATTTCGTTGGTCTGGAAATTGGAATTGGCCACCGTCGGTTGCGCCGCCGTGCTCGGAAACAGCGTGAGGAAGCCCGGCCCTGACGGCACCACCGTGATGTTGCCCGTGACAGCCGCCGCATTCGCCGGAATGCCCGCGCAAGTCGTGCGCGCAGGCAACGTCAACGTCCCATTCGCATTGATCGGCGCGCCCGGTGTCGTGCAGCCGCTGAAGCCCGCGCGCGTTTCGAGCAAGCGCACCGGTTGCGGCAACGGGAAGAATTGCAAGCCAGGGTTCGCCGCATTGATGACGACCGTATAGGCGCGCGTGCCCGTGCAGCCGGTGTTATCCGTCGCCGTCACCGTAAAGTTGAACGTCCCCACGGTAGTCGGTGTCCCTGTCAGCGCGCCCCCGCCCGCCAACGTTAATCCGCCCGGCAAGGTGCCCGTGGTGACCGCGAACGTATACGGCGCCGTCCCGCCCGTCGCGCTGATCGTCTGGTTGTAAGCGGCGCCGACAAAGCCATTCGGCAGCGTCGCCGGATTGACGGTGATTGTCGGGCACACCAACGCCGCCTGGTTGACGGTGAAGCTATTGCCCGCAATGGTCAGCGTGCCAGAACGCGGCACGCCGGTCTGATTGGCCGCGACGTTGAAATTCGCCGGGCCGCTGCCCGTGCCGCCCATCGTAGTGGGTGTGAGCCAGGGGGCATTGCTCTGCACTGTCCAGGCGCGGCCCGGCGCGGCGGTGACGGCCACGCTGCCGCTGCCGCCAGCACCCGGGAAGCTTTGGCTCGCCGGGCTGATGGCGAAGTAGTAGACCGAGAAGTCAAAAGCCCATTCGACGCGTTGCTCACCGGTTGGCGAAGTTGGGCTGGTGAAGGGTGCGCCGCTGCCAAAGTAGCGAAACCTGACCAACACATTGGCGGGATTGGCGGCGATGAAGGATGTGATGTTGAGCGTTTTGGTGTTTGGGATGGGGACTCCATCATCGCCGCCCTGCAAGCGCAACACGTTGGTCCAGGTCATTCCGCCATTAATGCTCACGTCCACATCGCCGGTATTGTTTGGCGCGACAGCATCCCATTGGAACTGGTTGAAGAACTCGACGAAGACTTGGCCCAGCCCAGTCGCGTTGAATGCCGGTGTGCGCAGTTCTTCATCCAACACCGCGCTGGGGCCGGCGCAACTCGCATCCACAATCGCAAAACTGCCGGAGAAGGGCGGCGGGATCACGCGGTTGCAAGGATTCGCATTCGTCCAGGTGGCGGGCGCGCCGCCGGGATAAGTGCCGGTGCCGCCGTCAACCAGCCCCCAACCAAGCGGCGGAAAGGGCCCGGAAAAATCCGTCTCGACCAAGAGCCCCGGCGCGGCTTGATTGACGGTGAAGGTGAGGCCGGCGATGGTCATTGTCCCGGCGCGCGGCAACGCGCCCGGATTGGTCGCGACGCTGTAATTGACCGTGCCGTTACCCGTGCCGCTACTGCCGCCTGTCACCGTGATCCAGGGAGCGTTGCTCATTGCCGTCCAATTGCAACCGGGGCCGGTGACGGTGACCGTGCCGCTGCCACCAGCCACCGCGAAGGTTTGATTCGGCGGGTCAATCGTCGCGCACAGATTATTGATCGTCAGCGTATAGGCACGCACGCCGGTACAGTTATTGGCGTCGGTGGCGCGAATCGTGAAATTGAACAAGCCAAACACGACAGGCGTGCCGCTGAGCAGGCCAGTCGTAGCGTTCAACGTCAAGCCGTTGGGTAACGCGCCCGTGCTCACGCTCCAGGTGATTGCGCCATTCCCGCCTGTTTGCGTGAAAGTCTGGCTATAGGACTGCCCAGCCTGAGCCGTGGGCAATGTCGGATTGCTTGGATTGACCGTGATTGTCGGACAATTGACTGTGTGTGCTTCGGTGTCAGCGCTGCCGTTGTAGTTGGCGTCGCCCGCAAAGGTCGCCGTGAGCGTCCGATTGCCGGGCGCCGTTAGCGCCAAGGTGCAAGTGCCCGCCGCCACCGCGCCAGTACAAGTCTCCGAGCCGCCGCTAACTGTGATGACGACATTGCCCGTGGGCGTCCCGCTGCCCGGCGCTGCCGCCATGACCGTGAAATTGACCACGACGTTACCACCGCTGACCGATGGATCGGGATTGTCAGCGATGATGGTCGTGGTGGTGTTAGCCTTGTTGACCAGATGGCCGGCAGTGTTGGAACTGCTGTTGAAATTGGCGTCGCCGCTGTAAGTGAACGTCAGCGTCTTCACGCCCATCGTCGCACTGCTCAACGCACACGAAGTCGCCGGTAGCGTGGCGGTGCACGTCCCGCCTGTGCCGTCCGTAACCGTCACCGTGCCGGTCGGCGTGCCCGCGCCAGGCGGGGTCACGTTGAGCGTGAAACCCGCCGTGTAACTTTGCCCGGTCACTGACGGATCAGGCACATCGGTCAGGCTGGTGAGTGTGGTGTCGGCTTTGTTGACCGTCAACGTAAAAGTGTTCGAGGTGTTCAGCCCGCAATTGTCGGTCGCCTGAATCGTGATCATATGCATACCAACCGGCATGGCGTTGCTGAGCGAAACGACGCCAGTTGAATTATTGACCGAAATCGTGCCGGTGTAAGTGCCCTGACTCTGCACGGCGATGGTGCTGATTGAGCCATTGTCACTTGGGCCGCTGGCCGGGTTGATCGTCAACGGGCCGCCCCTTGCCACCGCTTGATTGTTGTAAGTCAACACAGGTGCAGTGTTGGCCGTGACGTTGACGGTCAAGGTCGCGGTGCTCATCTCATTGGCGTTGTCGAGCACTTTGAGCGTGAAGCTCGCATTGGTCGCGGCGCAGCTTGCCACGACATTGGCATTGACCGCGCCGCCAGCGGTGACGGTCAGATTGGAAACAGTGATGCCGTTGACGGTGGCACTCGCGCCGTTGTTGACCTGCACGGTCAGGGTGTTGAGCGCCTGATCGGGATCGGTCACGGTGGCGATCTGCGAATTGGTCGCGGCGCTGCCCTGTTGGCGTGAATTGGTGATCGCCGTGATCGTTGGGATAGTGTTGATCAGGCGGCAGGCCGAGAATTCCGAGGTGTTGCCGTTGTTATCGGTAGCAGTCGCGGTGATGAAATTCTTGCCCGCCACGAGCGTCGCGGTGAAGTTAAAGCTGCCCGGCGCATTGAGGACAGTTGAGCCGAGCAAGACTTCGCCCTCGCCATTCCCGCTGCCATCGCAGGCGGTGTTGGCGAAAAACTCGAGGCGTACCGGATAGGCGCTGTTGGCGTTCGTGCTGTCGAGCGAACCGTTGATCGCGCCGGTGCTGGTGACGAAGTTGAGCACGGGGAAGTTTTGCAAATTGTTTGGGCCGGTGTCAGGGTCGCCTGCGTCGTTGGCTGTCACGCCGCCGTCACTGTTGAGATCAATACCGAGTGTGCCGTTCGAGAAAATCGCGTTCGACGAGACCCGATTATTGATGGTCGTGTTTTGGTTGATGAACACACCTCTGCCGGTGTTGAAGGCAATTATGTTTGCTGCGCCGGCCGCCGTTCCTCCAATCGAGTTGCCGGACGCGCCTGAATCAATGCGCACACCTTGCCCGCTATTGCCCAACGCCGCCGTGCCATTGAGGTCGGTCCCGATGAAATTGCCCTGCACCAAATTGTTCGCACCCGCCGCAAAGCCCAAGGCCACGCCATCCTGGTCATTCCCCGAAATGACATTGCGCATTGCCGGCGTCGTCCCGCCAATCAAATTGTTGGCGGAAGAAATAAAAATGCCATTCGTCGCGTTGCCGCGATCCAGCGTACCCGTCGCATCCGTGCCGAGGAAGCAGCCCTGCACGACATTGCCATTACCACTGGTGAGCACGATGCCAGCCAAACCGAAGCGGTTGATGACCATACTTTTGATCGTGCTGTTGCCCGTTTGAACCAGCAAGCCTGAACCACTGACGCCCGTCCCGTTGAGTTCAACGCGCGTCGCGCCGCCCGTGTTGCCGTTGATCATCAGCGATTCGGTGATCGTCGGCAGCGGGCTGGTCACATTGATCGTCGGCGTGCCTGCGCCGATGTCGAATTGAATCGTATCCAAGCCTGGCGTGCCCGGCTGACATTCGTTGACGGCGGTGTTGGTATTGGCGGCTTGAATGGCTTCGCGCAAGGAACAGACACCGTCCATCGCCACAGTATCAGCCGTGGTATTGACCGTAATGGTGGCGAAGACTGCGGCGGCCCCGGCAGCTTTAGGTTCACGCCACGAGGTCAGGCTGAAAAGCCAGGCTGCCAGGGTCAAGGTTGAGCAGAACAAGATGCTACGAGTCGAACGGGTTGGGCTAACGAACATGGTATTTCTCCTTATCGTGTGACGGACAAAATTTGGTTTGCATGACCTATAGCGAGAAAAACGATTGCGCCGTCTCACCCCCTTGAGAATTTTTTTCGTTTATTCACAACAGCGGTATTAGCTCGGTATGCAATTGAGTTTAGGGGGTGGCCGGTCAGGCGTACCGTGCGGGTGGGACGATTTGCCAAATCGTCCCACCAGTTT
>JANOWX010000732.1:0-11531 GCA_031418175.1 Acidobacteriota bacterium
GACAGCCGCCGTATCGTGTCCAGTTTGCGCGCTGATGAGTTGTGCCGCGCGCACGGCTTCCCACGAAGCCTTGTTGATCTTGCCGTCTACGTGTTCGATGAAAACTAAAATTGTGTTTGCCATAAAGATGCTTCCGATGAATGTGTTTCAATAAACTTCGTCGTGCTTGCCAATGTTGAGCAAGGCGATGGCCTGCTCTTTTGGGTCATCAAGATCAGGAGCGAAGGTAAAGATAATGCGAAGGTCGTAAGCAACCGAACAAGACCATTGACCAGCCATTTGCCCTTGCAACTTGTGCGTACGCAAATTGGGTGCAAACGGGTCTTGTTCCAACTGCGCCAATACTGCGTGAACTTCGTCCAGCACATCTGGGTGAAGTTTGACCTGCTTTTTCAAGGCGCGCTTGAATTGCGATTGCCAACGTAACTTCATAACTCCGCCAGAAATTCGCGTTTGAAATCTTCCGCTGTCCCTGAAGAACCACCACCCGCCAAAATCTCTTGCAGGGCTTCCTGCGAGTCTCGTGCGAGTTCCGCGCGTCGTTGTTCGCGCAAACGAAGCTCTACGGTTTCAATGAACGCTTCTTGCTGTTCGGCAGGCAATGAAGCGACAAATTCCAACGCCTGACCAAAAGTTGAAAGACTGGTTGCTGCTTGCATAATCTCCTCACTTCTTGCGCGAGTTAAAACACCCGCGCTTCGTTCTTCAGTTTCTCCATCAGCTTCGCCGCGATTTCGGCGGGCGAGCCTTCGATGAATTGCGTCTGCTTCGATTTTTGCGGCACGTAAACTTTCTTGAAAGCCATACGCGGCGCGAGCGCGGATGCGTCAAGACCTAAGGCCGCTGCATCAAGCGTCTTCATCTCTTTTTTCTTCGCCGCCATAATGCCCTTGAGCGTTGCGTAACGTAGCGTATTGATGCCCGACTGAATCGTCAGCGCCGCCGGAGCAGGCATCGTCACCCATTGAAAGAATCCGTTTTCAAGTTCGCGTTTGACGCGCAACGTGCCGTCTGTGAATTCAACATCCATCACGATGGTGGCGTGCGATACGCCTAACAACTCCGCCGCGATTACGCCCGTTTGACCGAAGCCGTAATCGTCCGATTGCAAACCGGTGAGCAATAAATCGAAACCCTCGGCCTTAGCCGCTGCCGCGATAACTGCGCCGAGTCCGTAAGCATCGAGATTGGCAAAGGCCGGATCATCAAGATGCAAGCCGCGATCAGCGCCGCGCGCGAGGCCTTCTTTGATAACGGTCTGTACGCGCTGCGGCCCCAACGAAAGCGCGATGACTTCGCCGCCGTGTTTCTCTTTGAGTTGCAGCGCGGCTTCTAAACCGTAAGCGTCAGACTCGTTGATTTCATAGGTCAGGTCACGCTCCTGAATCCACGTGCCCTGTTCGTTGATGCGCAGCACCGAATCGTTTTTCGGCACTTGCTTGAGACAGACGATAATTTTCATGACGACTCCCTGTCGCGGGTGAAAGTTGAATTGAGTTCGGGATAAAGCTTGTGTAACGTCTTGCATTGGGGGTTGAATGAATGCTCATTCAGCCACGTTTTTATACTGTACGTTGCGGCTTTCGGCAAACCGCTATTCCTTCTTTTCCAACCCGCTGATCGCATCCAGCAACGCGCTTTTCAATTGATCCAGACACTCGCGCTGCTGCATTTCGCGCAAGGGGCCGAGCGCGCGTTTGTGGCCGGCCTTGCCCAGCGCGCGCACTGCCGCCAGGCGAGCGCGGATGTTTTTGTCTTTGAGCAATTCGCACAGCGCGTCCACCACGCGGTCGGCTTGGCCTTCTTTGTGCAACTCTTTGCCGAGCGTGCCCAGGCAGGCAAGCGCCGCCAGCCGCAACGGCACAGGCTTGCCATAGCCGCTGTATTCGAGCGCCAAATCAACCGCGCGTTTTTCTTTGGCTTGCGCCCAGCCATGAAAGACCGATTGCGCGATCACTTGTTGCCAGGAATCACGCGCCAAGGCCTCTTTCAACAAATCGAAGCTGCGCTCGCCGCCGCGTTTGGCGAGCGCGCGCACAGCAGCGACCGTGGCGAAATAGCTTTCGCTGTGCTGCAAGGCGTCGTTCAATTGCACCAGACTGCCATCGTCTTTGAATTGGCCGAGCGCATAAACGCAGGCGCGGCGCACAGCCGGATGCGGCGCGGCTTGCAAGGTTGCAGTCAGCGCTTTCAACGCCTCATCGCTACCGATTTCACCGAGCGCAATGGTGGCGGCCATCTGCACGCCGTAATGCTCAGCGGTTTGCAACGCGCCGAATAAGGCCGCAACGGCTTCGGTGCTTTTATAAACGCTCAGTTCGCGCGCGGCGCGCACGCGGTCGAGCAGGTCTTCGGCGTGCGCGAGTTGGAAGATCAATTCCTGCGCGGACTTTTCAAAACGCAGCAGCTTGAACAGACGATGACCTTTATCAAAAAGCACCAGGCGCGGTTTCGCCTCGCAGGGGAAATAGAAATCCTGCGCCTGCTGTTCCAGCCAGACCCGCACCGTTTGGCGTTCCAGCGTTTCAGCACCGGTCACGATTTCGACTTCGACCGGGAACTTGAAAAGGGGCGCGCCGTCTTTCAGTTCCTGCACCTGCTTGACCGACAGCTTCAACAACCGGCTTTCACGGTGCCATTCGTAACCGACTTCCAATTCGGGATAGCCCGCGCCGTGCAGCCAGTTGTCATAAAACCAATAGAGGTTCTGCCCCGTCGCCGCTTCGACCGCATCCTTGAACGCTTGCGCGTCGCCGTTGCCGTGCTGATGCGTTTCCAAATACAGCTTCAACGCACGGAAGAAAGCCTCGTCGCCCAGCACCCAGCGCAGCATGTCCAGAATGCACGCGCCTTTTTCGTAGGCGTGCCGATCCATTAACTCTTCTGAGAAGCGGTAGCGGTTGCAATCCAGCGCGCGGCGATGGCTGGTCAGGTCTTCGCGCAGATAAATCAGCCAGTCTTGAAAGAGCACGAAGCGCGCTTCGTCGCGGCCCCGCGTGTGTTCGCGCCAGAGGTATTCGCTGTAAGTGGCAAAGCTCTCGTTGAGCCAAATCTGCGTCCAGTCTTTGCACGTGACCAGATCGCCGAACCAGTGATGCGCCAGTTCGTGCGCGACGATGTCTTCGTAATTCAGGTCGAGCGCGGCGCGCGCGTCCAGCAAACAGCGGTCGGTGAAGGTCGTGGCCGTCGTGTTTTCCATCGCGCCGAACAGAAAATCATCCACCAGAATCTGCGCGTACTTGGCGTAGGGATAAGTCACGCCGAATTTCTGCTCGAACAATTCAATCATCTCCGGCGTGCGTTCAAACAGCTTTGCGCCTGCTTCCTTGCGCCCGCGATAGACGTAATAAGCCAGCGGCAAATCTTTGTAACGCGCTTCGATCAATTCGTATTCGCCGATCACGACGCTGACCAGATAGGCCGGCAGCGGCTGCTCTTGCCGCCAGTGATAGGTCTTGGTGCGCGCGATTTCGTTCTCGCTGACCGCGACGAGCGCGCCGTTTGAGAGCGCGAAGTATTTGGCGTTGACGGTCGCAATCAGCTCGGTCGTCATCTTCTGATTGGTCACGTCGTGGCAGGGGAACCACCAATGCGCGTCTTCGTTTTGGCACTGCGACCAGATTTGGCGTGGCTTGCCGGGATAGGCCTCGTCGGGTTTGATGAAATAGAGGCCCTTGCGCGGATGGCAGGAATAGCTGATCTCGACCGTCAGTTGATCGTAGCGCGAATAGCTGCGCGGCAATTCGATGGCCAGCGTCTCGCGGTGCGTCTCGAATTGCAGCTTGCGCGAAACCTCGGTGTTTTCGACCACCCGACCGCCATCCATACCACCAGACAGGCGCGCGTGGCGCACCAGCCGCACGTTGCGCACGTCGAGTTCGGCGGCATCGAGTTCGACCAGTTGCAAGCCGTCCTGCAAGGGCGCGAACGTAATACTGGCGCTGCCGCTGACGGCTTCCTGTTCGTCATCGAAATGCAATTCGAGTTTCAAATGCTTGACGGCAAAGCGGCGGTCAGGCGTGTGCCGCGCCTCGCCCTGCACGGGCTCGCGGTCAACGTTGAGCGTCGTGTCGTACAGATCAATGCCGCCCCACTGGCGCGGATCGAGCAGTGCCGGATGCATCAATTTGTCTTGCAGGATCATGGCCTTAGTTTCACCTCAGCAAAATCAAAAGGCAAAAGGCAGCGGCAAAAAGCAAAAGGCAAAAAGCAAAAATAAGACACTGCACGCTGTTCTCATTTTTGCCTTTTGATTTTTGCCTTTTGCCTTTTGCTTTCGCTTTACCACCGGGGGCTTGACGCGCTCGCCGTCCTTCGCGCACCCTTACGCCCATCCCAAAAGGACAACGCATGCACGAATCTTCCTTCTCACTGTTTCATCACAGCGCCGAGCCGAAAGCTGGCGGGGCCGCTAAAGCGCCGCTGCTCTTGCTGCTGCACGGTTATGGCGCGAATGAAGACGACCTGTTCGGCCTCGCGCCGTATGTGGACGAGCGCTTCCTGGTCATCAGCGCGCGTGCGCCCGTGCGCATCGGCATGGGCATGCACGCCTGGTTCCGGCTCGGCTTCACGCCCGAAGGCATCCTGATTGACCCGCACGAAGTCGAGCAGGCGCGCACGACTTTGCGCGGTTTTCTGGACGAACTGCTGGCCGTTTACGCCGTGGACACCAACGCCATTTATCTGATGGGTTTCAGCCAGGGCGCGATGATGGCCCTCGATCTGGCCTTGCGCGAACCCGAACTGATTGCCGGCCTCGTGGCGCTGAGCGGACGCATTATGCCCAGCAGTCAGGAAACGTTCGCTGAGGCTGACCGCTTGATCGGCCTGCCGATCTTTGTCACCCACGGCACCGAAGACAACATCCTGCCCATCAGCCACGGACGCGCCACGCGCGAACGGCTGGGCGCCTTGCCCGTTTCGCTGACCTATCGTGAATACGCGATGGGACACACGATTTCAGAGGACTCACTGCGCGACGTGGCCGAATGGCTGCGGCTGCAGTTGAGCCAGCATACGATTCATTGAAAGCAAGTAGTCGGTAGTCGGTAGCCGGTAGTCGGCTTCCGATTGCAATTGCAGGTCGAATTTCAAACTACTGGCTACCGACTACCGACTACTTTTTCAGGAGAATACCGATGAAACTTTACTTTGGCGATTACGTGTTCGGGCGCGGGGCGTTGGGGCTGTTGCTTGTGCGCCTCATTTTCGGCGCCGGGATCATGCTGCACGGCTGGGGCAAGATTCAGCATCCGTTTAGTTGGATGGGGCCGGATTCACACGTGCCGGGAATCCTGCAATTTTTGGCGGCGCTCAGTGAATTCGGCGGCGGCTTGGCATTGATCCTGGGCTTGCTGACGCCGCTGGCGATGTTTGGGCTGGCCTGCACGATGTTGTATGCGATTTTCATGGTGCATCTGCCCAGAGGCGATTCGTTTATCGCGCGCGGCCCTGGTAGCGGCTCTTATGAATTGGCCGCCGCCTATCTGGGCATAACGTTGTTGATGCTGCTGACCGGGCCGGGCGCGTATTCATTGGACGCGAAACTGTTCGGCAGAAAAGGTTAGCCGCAGATGGACGCAGACAACCGCAGATTTTTTGAAACAGTTCAGGCTGATCCGCGTCCATCAGCGTCCATTTGCGGCTGATTATTTTGCCGGAAATAAAAACCGCAGCGCCGGGCCGACGCGTTTGGCCCAGGCGCTTTCGGTATGCCGCGCGCCACGCGCTTCGTGGTAATGCAAATCTGCCTTGAGCTGCCAGCCTTGCGCGATCAACGCATCGCGCAACATGCGCGCCTGCGCCAGCAGGATGTGCCCTTCTTTGGCGCCCATATCCAACCAGATACGGGGCCAAATGCGCGTGGAGGGGTTCGCCCGCAGCCATTCGACTTCGCGCAAGATCACACCGCGATCCCACCAGACCGAGGGCGACATCACCAGCAATTTGCCGAAGTATTGCGGATAGCGCAGCCCCAAATGCAGCGTCACCAACCCGCCCAGCGATGAGCCGCCGAGGCCCGTGTGTTGCGGTTCGCGCAAGGTGCGATAACGGCGGTCGAGAAAGGGCTTGACCTCTTCGACCAAAAAGCGCCCGTAAAGCCCGGCCTGGCCGCCCGCCTGTTTACGTTCATCGCGCGTCTGGGTGTATTCGTGTATGCGCTGTTCGCCGGTGTTGTAAATGCCGGCGATGATGAGCGGCTCGATCTTGCCTTGTTCGATCAAGGCCTGCGCCGTCTCGTCCACTTGCCATTCCTGCCCCAGGAACGCAGTCGCGCGATCAAATACGTTTTGCCCGTCCTGCAAGTACAGCACCGGATAGCGGCGCTCTGGTTCGTGTTCGTAGCCGGGCGGCAGATAAACGATCAGCGTGCGTTGATTGCCAAGAAATTGCGAAGCGAAGTTTTCGTGATAGCGGAACTCGCCGGTGAGTGTGTGCTCCATAAATTACTGCTGAGGTTACTGCCCAAACGGCGCGCCGCCGAATTTCTCGCAAACCGCAAACTCCGCCACTGGCAGCCGCTTCAGCTTGGTCACCTGCGCGCCCGGCGCGGGATAGCCGATGGGTACCAGCGCAGCGAAGGCATAATCATCCGGCAATGCAAGCAACCGCCGCACCTCGGCTTCGCGCGTGCCCAACAGCGTGGTGAGCACCGCGCCCAAGCCTTCGGCGTGACAAGCCAGCAACAGATTTTGCACAAACGGATAAACCGATGCGCCGCCCGTGATGCTGGGTTGCGCCTGCGCATCGGTCACGTTGAGCGCCGCGTGTTGCACACAGACCAGCAAATGCACGGGCGCTTCATCCAGATGCGCGGCGAATTCGTTCGAGCGTTGCAGCCTGGGCGGGATTTCAGCGCCGGGCGCGAGCGGATACCAGCGCGCGACATATTCGCCCCACGGCTCTTGATAAAGATCACGCAAGGCCCGGCGCGTGGCGGCCTCGCGCACCACGATGACGCGCCAACCCTGGCGATTGCCGCCGCTGGGGGCGTAGCGCGCGGCGTCCAACACACGATACAAAATTTCATCCGGCACCGGCTCGGCTAGAAAACGCCGCGTCGCGCCGGCCGTGGTCATTGCTTCATAAAGTTCCATGCGTTTCTCCTATTGGGGCGGCGCTCTGACTGTACAAGCCCCGCGCCGATGCAGAATAATACCGGCTCATTCCACATCATGCGAACCCAGGAAGAGGAGAACCCCGCGCTTGAACAATTCAGACTCCGGGCCGCTGCGCCGCCAGTACAAATACTACGATCTGGTCATGGCGGCGTTTGTGACGGTGTTGCTGTGCGCCAACATCATCGGCGTGCAAAAACGCAGCACGGTTTTCGGCTTCACCTTCGGCACCGGCATTCTGTTTTTTCCGCTCAGCTATGTCTTCGGCGACATCTTGACCGAAGTCTATGGCTACGCGCGTTCGCGGCGTGTGATCTGGGCGGGCTTTGGCGCAGAGGTGTTTGCGGCGTTCATGGCCTATGTCGTAGTAGCGATGCCGCCCGCGCCCGGTTGGGATGGACAGGCGACGTATGAGCGCGTCTTCGGGCAAACGCCGCGCATCGTGCTGGCTTCGCTGTGCGCCTTCTGGGCGGGCGAATTCGCCAATTCGTTTGTGCTGGCCAAAATGAAGATTCGCACCGACGGGCGCTTCTTGTGGCTGCGCACGATTGGTTCAACGATTGTCGGCGAAGGCGTGGATTCGCTGATCTTCTATCCGCTGGCGTTTTATGGCGCGGCCGGTTGGACGCCGCAGCAGGTGCTGATGGTGATGGCGACCAATTATGTGCTCAAGGTCGGCTGGGAAGCTGTCGCCACGCCGTTCACTTATCGCGTCGTCAACTTTCTGAAACGCGCCGAAAACGAAGATTATTATGACCGCCAGACCAAGTTCACGCCCTTTTCGCTGGAAGCATAAAATGTACGGCAAACTGTTAGTTTGCCGTAGCCGTCAAGCTCAGAACATTTAGGCCACCGGGCCAGTCGCCCGTTATCTTTCGCACTCCAAGACCCCGGCAAACTAACAGTTTGCCGTACATTTTTAGAAGGCAGGAACGCAATGAGCACAGCAACGCAAACCGATCTTCAAACCCGCATCAACGCCACCCGTGAGGCGTTGGACGCCTGGACGCGCGAAGTCGTCCAGTGGCATTTCAGCCCCGCCACCGGCACGCCGTTCTGGCTGGAACGCGCCAAGACCCTGGATTTCGATCCGCTGAAAGACATCAACAGTTATGCCGATCTGGACAAGTTCGGCTTCTTTCAAGACGAATGGTTGCGCGGCGGCCCGGTGCGACGCTGGGTGCCGAAAGGGCTGGGCGACAAACCGATTTATGTCTTTGAGACCGGCGGTTCGACCGGCATCCCGAAATCGCGCATCGCGTCGGATGACTTCCGCATTGATTATTCCAACTTCAGCGAGACGCTGCCCGATGAGTTTTTCCCGCCAGGCGCGGACTGGCTGATGCTGGGGCCGAGCGGGCCGCGCCGTTTGCGTTTGGCGGTCGAGCATCTGGCCCAAGTGCGCGGCGGCATCGCGTTTTGCCTTGACCTCGATCCGCGCTGGGTCATCAAGCTCGTCAAGCTGGGCGAGATGCAAATGATGGAAAAATACAAAGCCCACGTCATCGAACAGGCGCTCACCATCCTGAAAGCGCACGACACGGTCAAATGCATGTTCGCCACGCCCAAGCTGCTCGAAGCGCTCTGCGAAAAGATTTCGCTCAAGAAAGCCGGCATCACCGGCGTCTTTTGCGGCGGCACCGAGATGACCCCGCAATTCCACCGCTTCGCCGTCGAAGAGTTGATGGAAGGCGGCTACTTCGCGCCGACCTATGGCAACACGCTGATGGGCCTGGCGACGCACAAAGCGCCCGCGCCCGCCGACAACTGGGCGATCATCTATTACCCGCCCGCGCCGCGCGCGATGATCGAAGTGATTGATCCAGACAATCCGACTGAATTGGTTGAATACGGCCAGACGGGCCGCACGCGCCTGACGACGTTGACCAAAGAATTTTTCATGCCGCGCTTTTTGGAACGCGACGAATGCGAACGCGAAGCGCCGTGCGAGCAGTATCCGTGGGACGGCGTGCGCAATGTGCGGCCGTTCTCGCGCTTCCAGACGACGGTGGTCGAGGGCGTGTATTGATTGGGGGGAAACCACAAGATGAAAGTAGCTTTTTTGCTCGGGCGGCATATCGTGACCGATCCGAAAATCTGTCACGGCAAACCGACGTTCCGCGGCACGCGCGTGTTGGTGGCGGATGTGTTGGAACAGGTCGCCAGCGGCGTGGACTGGGAAACGATCATTGAAGAGTGGAATGACAGCATCACCAAAGACGCCATACGCGAAGCCGTACTGCTGGCAAGTTAAGGAGGTAACGTGATGCTCACCAAAAAGCTGTTGCTGCTTTCCCTCATCTGCCAGCTAATCTGTTCACTCACCTTCGCTCAAGACTGGCCGCAATGGCGCGGCCCGCAACGCGACGGCGTCGTCAACGATTTCGCCGCGCCCGCCGTCTGGCCCGACAAACTAAAACTCGTCTGGAAAACGCCGGTCGGCGGCGGCTATTCTTCGCCCATCGTCAGCCAAGGCAAGGTCTGGCTGCACACACGCCAAGACGAGCACGAAGTCGTTTCTTGCTTCGCTTACCACACCGGCAAGCTGGTGTGGAGCCAGCGCTACGTCACCGGCTTCAACAAAAACCAGTACGCCACCCAGATGGGCAAGGGGCCGTTTTCGACGCCGGTGTTGCATCAAGGCCACCTCTACACGCTGGGCGTCAGCGCGGTGCTCTCGTGTTTTGACGCCGCGACCGGGGCGTTGAAATGGCGCCAGGATTTCGGCGCGCCCGATACGTCAAAGATGTTTTGCGGCACGGCGATGTCACCCCTGATTGACGGCGGCAACGTCATCGTCCACGTAGGCGACGACATGCGCGGCGGCCAGATGATCGCCCTTAACGCCAAGACCGGGCAGGAGCGTTGGAAGCTGGCTTGCGACGGCCCCGGTTACGCTTCGCCGATTCTGGCGACGCTGGGCGGCACGCGGCAATTGGTGACGATGACGCGCAAGTCTGTCATCGGCGTCGCCGCGCAAAGCGGCCAACTGCTGTGGACGCTGCCTTGGCCGGATGAATGGGACGAGAACATCGTCACGCCGCTTCAATTCAAAGACCTGCTGATTCTGTCCGGCGTCCGCAAAGGCACACTGGCATTGCGCGTGACGAAACAGGCCGCGCAATGGCAAACGCAACAGGTCTGGCACAACGCCGAACTGACTGTGTACATGAATTCGCCCGTGCTCGCTGGCGAACACCTCTTCGGCTTCACCAACAAACGCAAGGGCCAGCTTTTCTGTCTGGCAGCCGCGACCGGCAAAGTGTTGTGGACGACCGAAGGCCGCGATGGCGCGAACGCCGCGCTGCTCAACACGCCCGCAGCGCTGTTGGTGCTGACGACAGATGCCAACCTGCTGGCCGTGCAAAAGAGCGCGCAAGGCTTCAAACAACTGGCCAAATACGCCGTTGCCGACAGCGCGACTTACGCGCATCCGGTGGTGAGCGGGAAACGGATTTTGGTGAAGGATGAGGCGGCGCTGGCGCTGTGGAGTTTGGAATAACGCGCAACACAATGGAGTGTCAGTAGCCCGCGCGTGAGCAAGGGCTCGCATCATCGTTGGCGGAATGGGTTTTCTTGCCAAGGCTGCGCCCTTGCTCACGCGCGGGCTACTGACACAGTACTTAAACACACGAGGAAACACCGATGACAACGTTCAGAAATTTCACCTTGCTCGCAACCCTGGCCGCCCTTGGCGCGCTGGCCTTCACGCGCAACGTAACGCCAACGCAAGCGGCCCAGGCGCAAGCCAGCAAGGCCACCTACGCCCCCGTCGCCAGCGGCGCTTATCAAATTGACCCGGCGCACAGCACGGTCGGTTTCGCCATCCGGCATCTGGAAATCAACTGGGTGACGGGCCGCTTCAAAGACTACAAAGGCACGATTAACTTCGATGCGGCGGACATCACCAAGTCTTCGGTCGAGTTCACCGCCAAGGTCGAAAGCATTGACACCGGCGTCGCGCCGCGCGATCAGCACCTGCGCACGGCGGATTTCTTTGAAGTCGCCAAGTATCCCGAAATGACCTTCAAAAGCACCCGCGTCGAACGCAAGGGCAAAGACGGCTACGTGCTGCACGGCGCTTTCACGCTCAAGGGCGTGACGAAAGCGATCTCCTTCCCGTTCACCATGACCGGCGCGATCAAGGATGCGCGCGGCAACACCCGCTTCGGCATCGAGGCGCAAACCAAAATCAACCGGCGCGATTACGGCATCAACTACGGCGGCCCCATGCCGACGGGCGGCCTCGACATCGGCAACGAAGTGACGATCAATTTGCATTTGGAAGCGTTGCAGCCTGCGCCAAAACCGGCGGAGCAGTAAATAAATCAAGTGACAGTAGCCCGCGCGTGAGCAAGGGCTTAGTCTTGGCAATCTGACCATCTCGACAGCGTCGGATGCGCAAGCTAAGCC
>JANOWX010000733.1:0-5792 GCA_031418175.1 Acidobacteriota bacterium
CGGATTCTTCTGCCCAACAGGGTTAGTTTGACCACCGTTATCTTGAACCCACAATCTAAAAGCTTCGTCATCGTGTATCACAAGTTCCGGTATGTCCTCGCCATCCATCACCTCCAAACTCTTGCTGGAGTTAACGCCACACCAGGCATACTGTCCAAGTGAGTTCAGGTGACCATCACCAATTGAGCCCGCGCGGCAGACATATTCCCATTCAGCTTCAGTGGGCAAACGATAAATGTTGCCGGTGCGCATCGAAATAGCCTTGCAAAACTTCGTTGCTTGATACCAATCCACACTTTCCACTGGAAGATCACCGCCTTTGAAATGGCTTGGATTTATACTTTTTACGGCTTCCCACTGCGCTTGCGTAACAGGATACTTACCAATGAAAAATGGCGAGAGCGTGACACGATGTTGTGGACAAGAATCAGGATACCGTCCGCTACCCTGCGATCCCATCAAGAACGAACCGCCAGGTATATAAATCATCTCAAGTTCGATACCGACGTCCAGTTTTTCGACGAACGACTGTGGCTGAACGGGTCTTGGCCGCACGATAGTCGTTGGCTCAGGCTCCGGCGGCGGGGTGATGATAGTCGGCGATGCAAGGGCAGCAGGTTGCCACAGGAGCTGCCGTAATTCTACCGCTGTTGCCAACCGCCCTTTCGCAAAGACTGCCGCCGCGCGTTGCAAAGCCGCCGAGACTGTTATCGAAACCGTCGGCGCAACTTCGTGTAACGGGCGTAAGGGGTCTGGCTCGCCTTGTGCGACGGCTTGTAACCGCTCGATGGCGTCCGGCGGCAACTCGCCCGTCAGCAAATGATGCAACGTGACCGCGAACGAGTAGATGTCACTGCGCGGATCGGTGGGTTGCTCCTGATTGGTTTTGCGGTTGATCTGTTCGAGCGGTGCGTAATGAGGAGTGCCACCCAGAATGCTATCAGCCACCGACATCCCCGGCCGCGCCCCCTTCGCCAAGCCGAAATCGAGCAGGATCACTTGCCCGTTCGGCATAAGCTTCATGTTCTGCGGCTTGATGTCGCGGTGGATGATCGGCGGGTCGAATTGCGTGTGCAGGTACTCCAGCACATCCAGCATCTGCTCCGCCCACGCCAACACCTCGGTGAGCGGGAACGGCCCCTGATTTTGCGCCAGCCGTTCGTGGAGCAGGTCGCCGAAATCCTTGCCCGGAATGAACTCCATCACAAAAAACTGATTGCCGTCCGGCGTGGCGAAGTAATCCAGCACGCGCGGCAGGGCGTTGTGCCGCAGCCCGAAGAGCAGCTTTGCCTCGCGCTCAAAGGCTTTGCGCAAAAACTCCGCCTGGCTGCGCACACGTTCCGGCGGCCAACCGGGATATTGCCGCTGCAACTCCGGCTCGGTGAAGCGCGACTGTTTGATGACGACCGTGCCGTTGAGATTCTGATCGTGGGCTTGATAGATCACCCCCATCCCGCCCTTGTCGCTCAGCACGCGCAGGATGCGGTAACGCTGGTTGAGGAGTTCGTCTGCTTTCAGATTCATACTCATTGCTCCGTGCTTGAAGCTGAACTGAACTCAGCCGGGTCGAGGCTGCAACCACCCTGATCGTATTCATCAAAAACGCACTCGGCCACGGCATACGGCGGCCCGTTGTACCAGCTTGCGTCGTCTTTATCGAGCTTGATCGCCGTGATCACGCGCGTGCCGACATCGGTGCAGCGCCACTTGCCGCTGCCTGTATAAAACTCCAAGCCGATATGGAAATCAGCTCTGTTCATCGTGCGCTCAAGCTCCTGCTGCCATCCGCAAATCAGCCTTGACCGGCAATTCCAGCAAGTCGTTGCGCAAGAGCCGTGTCGCAAAGAAGAGTATCTCCAGGCTTTCAATTTCGCCGGTCGCCGGGTTGAGCCGCACGATCACGTCGTCGCCCAACTCTTCCGACTCCTGTTCGGCATAGGGGTTCAGCTTGTTGATGAAAAGAATGTCAGCTTCGCGGTCATATTTGAAACTCAGTTTCGCGTCCATTCCGTCGTTCCTCCGACCAGTTTCCTGGCGATGTAGGCCGTAACGATCCAGTGGCGCGCGGTGGGCGCGGGATCACTCACAACCACTACGACGACGTGTTAGCCTGCGCGCACATCAACAAACCAGCGCGTGAAAAGTCTGGCATTGCCAAATCTGACGCTACGCCGCACCTGATCCGGGTCAGCCAACGTCTCGGCCAGCTTGTCCCGGAAGATTGGCAGCAAGTCCGGATGCTGCGCGGTGATGTGCGCTTCCCGCTCGGCAGTCAATTCAACTTCACCACCCAAGTATGGACATTGAAACAAGGCCACGGCAATGCTCCTGTGGTTTCACTTCAATACTTCAAACACTTCCAACGCGTGTTGCACCCGACCGAACGGCGCCGACACCTGCACGCCCTGCACGTAAGGCCGCACCTCGGCCAGCATTTCGCGCGCAATCGCCACGCCTTCTTTCAGCGCCGCCGGGCCGTCGGCACAGTTGCGCATGCGTTCCAGGATCGGGTCGGGCACGGTGACGCCGGGGACTTCGTTGTTGAGGAATTCGGCGTTGCGGAAGCTGACCAACGGCCAGATGCCGGGGATGATGGGGATGCGGCAGTGTTCGATGCGTTTCAAAAAGTGTTTGAGTTGGGCGGTGTCGAAGACCGGCTGCGTGATGGCGTATTCGGCGCCCGCTTCGACCTTGTATTCAAAGCGGCGCAGTTCGTAATCCAAATCCTGCGCGCCGGGGTTGACGCCGACGCCGATGACGAATTTGGTCGGTTCGCCGATGGAGTTACCGCCGGGGTCTATGCCGTGGTTGAGGCGATTGACCAGATTGCACAGGCCGATGGCGTCAATGTCGAAGACCGCCGTCGCGTCGGGGTACGGCCCCATCTTCGGCGGGTCGCCCGTCACGAGCAAGAAGTTGCGCAGGCCCAGCGCCGCCGCGCCCAGCAAGTCCGAAAACATGCCTAACAAGTTTCTGTCGCGGCAGGCGTAATGCGTGACGGCTTCGATACCGACTTGTTGTTCGATGATCAGCGAGACGGCGAGCGCGCCCATGCGCGATTGCGCGCGCGGGCCGTCGGGCACGTTGACCGCGTCTACGCCGTTGTCATTGAGCAAGCGCACGCCTTTAAGCATGGCGGACGGATCGCAGCCTTTGGGCGGGACGATTTCGACGCTGGTGACGAATTCGTTGTTCGCAATTTTCTTCGCCCAGCGCGAGCGTTCGGCGAAGGGCACGGGCGGCACGGCTTGCGATGCGCTCTCTTCGTGCGTGATGGCGGCGATGGAGGTGCGGCCCGGACTGAGCGCGCGCGCGGCGTCCACGACCAGCTTGATGTGATCGGGCGTCGTGCCGCAGCAACCGCCGACGAAACGCACGCCCGCGCTGATCAGCCGTTTGGCGTATTCGCCCAGGTAATCGGGCGAGGCCATGTACATGCGCCGCCCGCCGACATCGCGCGGATTGCCGGCGTTGGGTTGCGCCGACAGGCGGCGCGTCGTGTGTTGCCGCATCTTTTCGACGGCTTCCAGAATCGTTTGCGGGCCGACCGAACAGTTCAAACCGATGACGTCATCCGGGCCGAGCCAGGCGTCGAGGCGTTCGGTGAAGACTTCGGGCGCGGTGCCAAAGGCCGTTTCGCCGCGCTCGTTGATCGTCATCTGCGCGAAGATGACGTGGTCGCAGAGTTCGCGCACGGCCAATATGGCTTGCTGCATCTCGGCCAGATCGTGAAAGGTTTCGAGCACGAAGCAATCCACACCATTCTCTAACAACACCTGCGCCTGCTCTTTGAACAGCGCGCGCGCTTCGTCCACCGAAGTCGGGCCATAAGGTTCGATGCGCACGCCGATGGGCGAAAGCGCGCCCGCGATAAACACGTCGTGTTTGGCTGATTCGATGGCGTTGCGTGCGAGTTTGACGGCGGCGGCGTTGATTTCGGCCAGCTTGTCGTCCAGCCCCTGTTTCGCCAGCCGCAGCCGCGACGCGCCATAGGTATTGGTCTCGATGATTTCGGCGCCCGCCTTGATGTATTCGCGATGAATGTTGGCAACCAGATCGGGCGCAGACAGATTCAACTCGTCATAGCTGCGGTTGATGTAAACGCCCTTGCTGTAAATCATCGTGCCCATCGCACCGTCAAAGACGCGCACACGGTCAGCTTGAATGAAAGATCGAAAGTTGTTGTCCATAATGAAAAAGCCTCGCGGCGGTTGTGACGCGAGGCGCTTGCCAGGTTCGATTTATGCGGCTCCAGAGGCTCTTTAGCAGTTTTTAGGGTGGAGCAATTCGCCGGAAATCGCCACGCGTTGAATTGTCGGATGCGGGCGCGAATCTAGCGTGCGCTTTGGGGCAGTGTCAACCGCAAACCGGTTCAAAGGTGCATAGACAAGCGCAAACCGTGCGGCGTATGCTGCCGCGCGACACAGCATTTTGCGCATGACGAGGAAAGAGGTAGCCAGATGAAACTGTCTGACCAGATGAAACTATCTGAATTGAAGGCGCAGGTCGCGCTTGGCGAAGACAGCCGGCGACAGTTCAAGCAGGATATACACAATCCCGACGCGCTGGCGGCGGAGTTGGCGGCCTTTTCCAATTCCGAAGGCGGCGTGATCTTCCTCGGCGTGGCGGATGACGGCGCGCTGGCGGGTTTGACGCGGGCCGACGTGGCGCGGCTCAACCAAACGATCAGCAACGCGGCGTCGCAACACATTCGCTCACCGATTACTGTGCAAACCGCGAACGTGCCCTTGGAAAAGGGCCGCATCGTGATTGCGCTGACCGTGCCGAAGGGGATGGACAAGCCCTACTTCGACCGCCACGGTGTGATCTGGCTGAAGAACGGGGCTGACAAGCGGCGCATCAATTCCAAAGAAGAACTGCGCCGCTTGTTCCAGAGTGTGGGTCAATTCCACGCCGATGAATTGCCGACGCAGGCCGGCATAGACAAACTCGACAAGCTGCGCTTCCGCGATTTTCTGCGCGACGTTTACAAGCAACAGTTTCCGCAATCAAAACGGGAGCGGTTGAAGCTGCTTCAGAATATGAATCTGGCGACGGATGACGGCGCGCTCAACCTGGCCGGCGTGCTGCTGTTTGCCGAACGCCCGGAGTGAATCAAGCCGCAATTCATCGTCAAGGCGATCCGCTACCCCGGCAACACGATCCATCCGAGCCAGTACCTTGATACCGAAGATTTTGCCGGCCCTTTGCGCCAGGTCTTTGACGGGGCGCTGAGCTTTGTGACGCGGAATTTGCACAAGGTGCAAGCGGGCCGGGGCGTCAACGCCGTCGGCGTGCCCGAAATTCCGCTCGCGGTGTTTGAGGAACTGCTGGTCAATGCGCTGGCCCACCGGGACTATCTGGTCAGCGCGCCGATTCGGTTGTTCATCTTCGACAACCGCATCGAGATCATCAGTCCCGGCCATCTGCCCAACAACCTGACCGTGGCGAAGATTCGCACGGGAAACTCGATCATCCGCAATCCGATCCTGGTGTCGTACATCGCCAAGGGCATGCTGCCGTACCGGGGCCTCGGCTCCGGCATTAAACGGGCGCTGGAAGATTGGCCGGAAATTGATTTCGTAGATGACCACGACGGCTGTCTTTTCACTTCCATCGTCCGGCGGTCTGCGGTAGCCACCGTGGAAGTTACCCCGCAAGTTACCCCGCAAGT
The DNA here is from genome assembly GCA_031418175.1 of Acidobacteriota bacterium. Classification (GTDB taxonomy): domain Bacteria; phylum Acidobacteriota; class Blastocatellia; order RBC074; family RBC074; genus JACPYM01. The sequence continues at coordinate 5,675 of JANOWX010000733.1, forward strand.
TGCCCCGCAAGCTACCCCGCAAGTGCAGCAAGTCATGGAAGCCGTGACGTACGAGATGTCGCGCACCGAACTGATGAATGCGTTGACGCTGAAGGACAGAATGCACTTTGCCCAGGCT
>JANOWX010000734.1:0-14560 GCA_031418175.1 Acidobacteriota bacterium
CACCGCCGCCAATCCGAAAAAAGACCTCTTCACCTCCGTTGACGTGCCGCCCAATCTGGCGCTCTTCACCGTCGTGCTGCATCAGGCCGAGGAAAAGGGCTATCAAAGCTATTTCGTCGAATTGACCGACGCCAACGGCAAGCGCGTGGCTTGGAGCGAGCAGTTGAAAAAGGTCAACGGCCTCAACATCCCGCTGACTTTCGCCAAACGCAGCCATACGCCGGGCCGCTATCAGTTGAAGCTTTACGGCATGAATGGCAAGAAGAAAGAATTCGTGGATCATTACGATATGCAGGTCAATTACCTGCCCGAACCGGCGAAAGCCAAACCGAAAAAGAAGTGACCAAGCGTAGGGGCAGACCTGCGTGTCTGCCCCGATGGCGTTAGACGGGATCGGGGACATCTGATCCGACCGGGGCAGACACACAGGTCTGCCCCTACGAACGTTGATTCTCCGCAACTCAATATGCACAACCTAGCCCCACGCAAACTTTTTCAAGCACTCTGTCTGCTCTGCCTGTTGTGCCCGCTCACCGCAGCGGCGCAAACCGGCAAGCCCTTGCCACCTTATCGCTTTCATCAGAAAACTCGCACGGTGCACAGCGCCGCCGAGTTTCGGCAAATGACCAAGGGCCGCGTCAGCATTCAGCGTTCGCCGCGTTGCCAGACCTATCAACTCGGCCTGCTGCTCGGCACCTCCAACGGCATCGTGCAACAAACGCGGCCCGGGGTCGTGCGGCCCTTCCCCAACCGCCCGCTGCCTTACCACGAAATCACCGTGATTGCCGAAGAGAGCCCGACCGTGCTTTGGTTCGGCGCCAAACGCGGCGCGATTCGCTTTGATGAGCATACAGATTCGGTGCAGTACTTCGCCGGGCTGCGCTGGCTGCCGGCGGATGAAATCACCGGCATTGGGTTTGAAAGGCGCGCGCCCGGCAATACGCCCGATTGCATCGTCGTCTGGCTTGAAACGCCAAAGGGCTTCAGCCGTATCGAACATCAGCCAATGACGCTGGCCGATAAAGCCAACGCGTTTTCCGACCGCGTGCAAAAGCGGCACGTGCGCTGGGGCCTGACTTCGGATTCGCATTTGCGCGTGCCCGGCGATTTGAGCAGCAATCAGATGGTGTCGAGCGACAACGATGGTTTGTGGACGGCGATGTATGTCGCGGCAGAAGCTTTCCGCTTCAAGGTCACGGGCGAAGCGGCGGCGCGCGCCAATGCCAGACAAGGGATGCAGGCGCTGCTGCGCCTGGAAGAGATCACCGGCATGCCCGGCTTCCCCGCGCGCTCGTTCATCAAAAAAGGCGTTGACCTGCAACCCGGCGACGGCGAATGGCACGACACGCCCGACGGCATCTGGCGCTGGAAAGGCGATACCAGTTCGGATGAAATCGTCGGGCACTATTTTGTTTTTCCGATTTACTTCGATCTGGTCGCGGATGAAGCCGAGAAAAAACAACTGGCCGCCACGCTCGACCGCATCACCAATCACATCCTCGATCACGATTACCAACTGCTTGACACCGACGGCAAACACACGCGCTGGGGCTGGTGGGCACCCGAGGCAATTTGGGAAGACCCGGACGAAACGGGCTTGCGCGCGTTGCACATGCTGGCGCACCTGCGCGTGGCGATGCACGTGACGCTGGACGCCAGTCTGCGCGCCAAGTATCAGCGGCATTACGACGAACTGATTAGCAAGCACCGCTACCACCTGCTGCTGCGCAATCAAAAGATCAACATCCCCGGCCACGTCAATCACTCCGACGATGAACTGGCGTTTCTTTCTTACTACCCGCTGCTGCAATACGAGACCGATCCGAAGCTGCGCGAGGTATACGCAGACAGCCTCGAACGCGCTTGGCAGATCGAACGGCCCGAACGCAATCCGCTCTGGAATTTCATCTACGCGGCAGGCAGCGGCAGCAAAGAGTTTGACCGCGAAGACGCCGTGCGCACTTTGCGCGAGATTCCCATGGAGTTGATCGAATGGACGGTCACCAATTCGCACCGGCTGGATGTGCCGCTGGATTTGCTGGCTGACCGGTTCGCGCGCAAGCAAGCGTTGGTCGTGTTGCCTTACGATGAGTTGCCGATGACGAAATGGAATGGCAATCCGTACCGCTTGGATGGCGGCAATGGCGGGCGTAGCGAAGATGATGGCGCGTACTTTTTGTTGCCGTATTGGCTGGGGCGGTATCACAAGCTGATTGAGGAATGAGGCGGAAAATACGGTACGAGGAGCGGTAGCGACTTGGTATCTCCGTCGTGTACACACTCGCAAGCATCAGGTCGCTACCGCTCGCGCGTACCGCATCCGAGTCACCTCAATACGCCAAAATAGATATGTGTTTCGTATTCAAACCGCACCGTCCCCTGCTCTTCATACTCAGCAAAAATCTCCCGCAAGCGTTGCAGCATCGGTTTGCAATTCGGATGCCCCGCCAACGGCGCATAGGAACTCGACAGCAAGCGCCCCTGCAAGCCTTCGTAATCGAACAACTGTTCATTCGGCAAGGAGTGCAAGCGCCAACCCGCATGACCGAAAAACTGCGTGATCGCCTCGCGGTCAATCGCTTGGGCGTTGCGATGGCTGATCGCGGCGTAATCAGTGCCGAAGCGCAAGAGCAAGGCTTCAAACGCTTCCAAAAACGGCGTGCCTTGGGTGAGGCGGTCATTCCACAACAGAATGCCCCAACCGCCCGGCTTCAAAATGCGCTCAGCTTCGGCACGCGCGGCTAGCACGTCGAACCAATGAAAGGCCTGCGCGGCCACGACAAAATCTATGCTTTCATCTGGCAGGGTGGTGGCTTCGGCGGCGCCAGCAAGGCTGCGAAAGTTTGCGTAACGCTGCAAAACGGCCTCTGCCGCCGCGCGCATCTCGCGGTTCGGCTCGATGCCATAAACGACATTGCCATTGTCCAAAAACAGCTTGGCCGAAATGCCGGTGCCAGAGCCGAGGTCGGCAATCACGGCGCGGGGTGTCAGATTCAATTCAGCGGCTAAAAATTCGAGCACGCCGGGCGGATAGGTGGGCCGGTATTTGACGTAGTTGGCTACGCGGTCGGAAAAGCGCGTGGTCGAATGCAGGTCTGGCTTGTTCACGCTCGTAATCATTGAGCGGTAGGACAGACTTTAGTCTGTCCTACGTTAAGGGCCGCAGCGGACAGACTGAAGTCTGTCCTACTATTGATATTGAATTAGGGCGTGCTGCCGCGCGTTTTCCGATTGCTGCCTTGCACCGTTTCACCTTTTTCATTCTTGGCGTAATAACCCTGGCGTGTGCGCGCGATCAGCTTGCGATTGTCTTTGGGCGTGACCATGACTTTGACGGAACGGAACGAGCCGTCGCGTTTGTCATTCGCGGGATAGTAGCTGAGCACGTATTGCGTGCGCAGGTCTTTGGCGATCTGTTTGGCGACCTCGGCGATTTCGCTGACGTCTTTGGGGAAGAAGGCGCGCCCACCCGAATCGTCGGCGATGCGCTGCAAAAGTTCTTTGGCCTTCTTTGCGCCCGATTTGCTGAAGATGCCGCCGGTGTCGTCTTCGTCAACGAAGCCGACGAGGTAAACCTGGACTTCGTCTTCTCTGATAGCGTCGAGCACTTCTTTTTCTTTGACGGCGCTGTTCTTTTCGACGCCGTCGCTGATGACGATGATGGCCTTGCGGCGCTGCTTGCCCTTTTCGTGCGCGTAATCAGCCGTGGCGATGATGGCGTCGAGCAGGGCTGTGCCGCTGCTGGTATAAAGTTCGCCGAGCGCTTCTTCCAATTCGCGCTTGTCAGAGGTGAAGTCGGTGACGAGTTCGGGTTCGGCTTTGAATTGCGCGACGAAGGCCTCGTCATCCGCGCGCATGGTTTTGATCAGACTCAGGCCGGCATCGGTGACGGTTTGCAGCTTGGAACGCATGCTGCCGGAGGTATCAATCACCAGACCGAAACTGAGCGGGACTTCTTCGCGGCTGACCTTATCAATCTGCTGTTTGATCTTGTCTTCAAAAACAGCGAAGGCATCCAGGTCGAGATTGAAGATCGGCGTGTTGTTTTGGTCAATCACGGTCACGTCGAGCGAGACCAAATCGGTATCGAGCCGAATGGTGCTTTCGTCATCACGCGAGGTTGGTTGATCGGCCTTGGCATCGGCGCGGTTCGGCGGTTTTTTTTGTTTGTCCTTGCTGTCGGCCCGGTTGTCTTTAGTTTGCGGAGGGGTTTGCGGGGGCGTTTTGGTGGCTGGGTGCGATTGCGGGTTTTGCCGGGCGGCCACCGGCGGCAAGACCGCGAGGCAGGCGCCCAGACAGAAAATCAACGCGAGACGAGTTGGTGATTGTTGCAGCATAAGCTTTCCCTTCTCAAAGCAAACGTTCCGGCCAGCGGCCATTGCATCAGTTGCGTGAATTACGAGTACTCGGGAGACGCGGCATTATACATCTACCACGCGGAACGAAGTAAACAGCTATGCTGGCCGGAATTGTCAGGGCGCTGGCGAAGTTGCGACAAGGGCCAGGTTTGGTGCTATAGTTCGCCGCGTCATTTACCCCGTTGCCGCTTACATCAGTTCCGCTTGCTAGTTGCGAAAAGCAAATGCTCTGTGGCGAATCCAGAGCACACAACGCCCGAAACACGCGACCAATCACGACACCCAAACCAGCCGGACGTTGCATTTGGCGCAAGTGGCGCTTGAGTTTTTGGAGCAGAGATCAGCGATGAACAAGTCTCGAATCATTCTCCCCATGCTGTTCTTGTCTGCGTGCTGCCTGACCGGCTGGGCGCAAGGGCGCGTCTTTACCGTGCAAACCGCTTCGATGCCGACCGAGGTTGAGGCCAAAGAAGAGTTGGCGAAGCTCGCGGCCGCTGGTTTGAAAGGGCACTTGGTCAAGACCACTGTCCAGGGCAAGGGCACGCGCTATCGGGTGCGCTTCGGGCGCTACAACAGCCAGGAAGACGCCAAGCAACAGGCCGAACAGGCGCTCAAACGCGGGGCGATCAAAGAATACATCGTCACTTTTTATGAACCGCCTACCGACACGAAGCGGGAAACACCTGTCATCGCCGAAAAGACTGAACCTACCAAGCCAGTCAAAACTGGCAAAGACTTAGCGCTGAACAAAGACAAGAATTCGGAAACAGCAACGGCGAATCCAACTGCGAAAACAAACGCTGAAACCAGCAAAGACAAACCGCTGGCCGAATCACTGGCGCGTGAGCCAGTCAAAGAACCCAGTAACAAGAAATCCTCGAACAACGCCAAAAGCAAAAATGCCGGTGAAGCAGCTAAAGTTCCGAGTGCGGAGGTAAAAACCAATCCAGTCCAACCGTCACAAATTGCTGCGCACGAATCGAAAGCTGCGCCAACGGTTGAAACCAAAGCAACCGAACCACCCAAGCCGGTAGAACCCAAGCCTGAGCCAAAATCAGAACCGAAGACGGAGCCAGCGCCGCCCAGCACCAAAGCGGCTGACGCCGATAAGGCCTCCGCAGCGCCGCGCATTGCAGGCCCGCCTATCGCCGACACGCTCGGCGAAATGGACATCACGAATCACAATTGGAAGATCGTCCGCAAGAGCACTTCGACGGACAAGAATCTGCGCGCGATCTACTTCGTTGATTCGATGACCGGTTGGGTTGCGGGTGACGCGGGCGCGGTTTATCGCACGACCGATGGCGGCAAAACCTGGAAACCGTTGTTGACCGCCGCCGCCAACATCACGCAGATTCAATTTGTGGATTGGAACAACGGCTGGATGCTGGGCGAAATAACGCGCCGCGACACCGAGGAGCCTGAAACCATCGTCTTGCGTACGACCAATGGCGGGCGCTCCTGGGACAAGAAAGCCTTGCCGAACATTTTAAGCATCTTCTTTACTGATACGCAGCATGGCTGGGCGGTTGGGAAGAATGCCACGATATTAAGGACAGAGGATGGCGGCGCGGAGTGGAAAGCGTATGCCGATTTAGAAAAAGTGATCGGATTACCGGTAGAATCGTCCAATTACAACTTTGGTTTCCGTGACATCTATTTTCTGAACCCCCAACAAGGCTGGTTAATCGGCAACTTTTATGGCCGGGCCAAGAGCCACATCGGCGGGGTTTTCGTCACCGGCGATGGCGGCGTGAGTTGGCGACGGGTGCCCCTGACCGTACAAACCCAGCATAGTTCAGGCCGTTTCACACCGGGCGTTTTTCATTCCGTACATTTCAACGATCAGGCGACGGGCTCGGTGACGGGTGAAATGATGGATGGCGAGGGGCGTTACTTTTTCGCCCTGCACACGCGTGACGGCGGCAAGAGCTGGCAGCAATACCGCACGCCCAGCCGCGCGACGCACAGCACGCAGTTCCTCACGCCCGGCATGGGCTGGACGGCGGCGGCGGCCCCGCGCGAAGGCGGCGCGGACGCGGTGGTTTACGATACGACGCTGATGCGTACCGATAATGGCGGCGCGTCGTGGCAATATGATTTTGTGGCGCGCGGCAACCGCATCCGCGGCGTTTATTTTTTGTCCCCGCACAAGGGCTGGGCGGTCGGTGATCGCGGGATGATTTTGCGCTACGAAGAGAAGGTGAAAACGAATTAGTTAGTGAATCAATGGGCAGAGAGCTTTTGCCGCAGATGAACGCAGATCACCGCAGTTGAAGAGCAAGTCTGATCGGCGTTGTTCAGCGTCTATCTGCGGCAAAAACTTTTCTCTCTTTGTGCCACTACCCGAATTCAAAACTGCATGGTGCTGGTGCCGGTCTGGTGTAGGTCGCAGGTGCAACGTGGAGGGCGACGATGCCGGAGCTACAACGACAAATTCATGAGGTAAACGACTACGCCATCTTGGGGCGCGCCTTGGACAAGAGCCACTCTGTCCTGGTGTTGGAATGCAATCCTGACACGATTGATCCGTTATTGAGCGGCACAGCCAATCAACTCCCCAACCTGATGTCCGACTTGATTCAGACGGATGTCATCACAGTCAATTCCGAGTTCGACTATCAAACCCGGCTCAACGAATTGAAAGCCGCCCAGATGCAATACGCGCTCGTCGTCGTGCTGGGCGATGCCAATTCCCAGCGGCTGAAGCTGAACGAAAGCCGCGCCTTGACGTGGACGGAGTTCACCTATCAAAGCCTGCTGCCGTTCGAGCCGGAATACCTTTTGTTGCTCTCAACGGCCAGTGACCGCGAAATTCCCGCGCACACTTTTTTCGAGACCGTCCCGATGCTCAAAGAGGTTTACAGCACCACGGTCAGCGATACCAAGCTGCAAAAGGACGTGCTCAAGTTCATGGTCTCGTATCTGGTCAACCCCGCGCCCTCAGAATACGACCGCATCTTCGGCCAACAGATCGCCGACAAGTTGCTCAACTCCGGCGTGCTGACGCGCTGGACTTGGCGGGATTCGCTGAAACAGCGCGTGCTGAGCACCTTCGAAATGCTGAACGACAGCGAAAAGCTCGAGGTCGCCGCCGAAATCATTCGCCGCACCGCGCAAAGCTCCAACAGCCGTTTTGCGCCCACGACACCAGCCACCGCCTGAGCCTTTATCAATTCTGCAAGTCTGGCTGTATAATCCCGCCCGCATCGTCATCATCAATTTTTTAGGCGGAGTAAGCTGTGCTTATAGAACAAGGCAAAATTACAGCATTCAAGAAAACGCAACCACGAAGAAACGAAGAACACGAAGAGAACGCCCTGAGATCATCCAGGCAGTTCTTCCCAACTTCTTCGTGCTCTTCGTCGCTTCGTGGTAAACGTTTTTCTTTTGGAGCCCAATGCTTCAGTCTGCTGGGAACTGGCATATTGCTGGCCTTCATTGCCGTTTTCACCCAATCAACATTGGCGCAAATCGCCGATCCCAAAGACCCGCAAAACATCGCGCGCGGTCGCGAATTGCTAAAACAGGCCATCGAGGCGCGCGGCGGTGATCGTTATCTAAGCTTCAAGACGCTGCACGCCAGCGGCCAATACACGCCCTTCGATCAGGGCATCTCAACCTCACCGAAGTCCTTTCTGGATTGGATCGTTTATCCCGACAAAGAACGCGTCGAGTTCGGCAAAGGCAAGAAGAAAGACCGTACCATTCAGGTGAATGTCGGCATGACCGGCTGGGTTTATGACGGCGACTCCGAAACGCTCAAAGACCAATCCGAAAAACAGATCAAAGATTTTCTCGAAGGCGTTGATAACGACCTCGACCACATCTTGCGTAGCGCGGCCAAGACGCCGGGCGTCGAAATACGCTTTTACGGGCGGCAGGAGATTCGCCCCGGTGAGCGCGCCGATGTAATTGAAATTATGGTCCCCCCTGAGCGCACCGTGATGCTGATGCTCGACCGCTACACACACCTGCCGATGAGCCTGAGTTATGAAAAGATCGAGGGCAAAGGCTTGAGCAAACGCGAGGTGCGTTTTTTTCAATATGTCAGTTATGACGGGATTAAGTTCCCCAACATTGTGGATTTTTACAAAGACGGCATTCAGGAGAGCCGCATCAACTATCAGGCCGTCCAACCTGGCGCGCCGGTGCCGGACGAGTTGTTTGCCAAACCAGCGAATGTCAAAGCGATCAAATGAAATGAATAAGATCAGGTTGCTTGAGAGCCTCTATCAATATCATTTCCAGTCATCGCGCAGGCGCGTCATCGTCTATGCCAGCACCTTCGCGGTGGCCCTGCTTTACGCCCTTATCAACGCGCTGATCTTAGGCAGGCCGGAACGCAGCGTAGTGCTTGAAAGCGCTGCGTTGACGGTGATTCTGCAAATGGGCCTGCCCATTGCATATGTTTTGAGTAACCGCCGCACCGCAGTCGCTGCGGAAAAAAGACTGGCGGAGCAGCGACGCGAATCAACCGCAGCGAAGGTGCTGCCGCATGGCAAGACGGCTTGACGGTTGTCCGTTACGGCACCCAGATCACAGTTTAGCTGAACCTTTTGGGGGCGCGCTTCGTTATCGCCCAGCGGAGACAGCAACCCAAACAAAATTGGGACAAGAGGTTCAAAAACCCAGAGGTAAAGGCCTTGATTAGCAGAGACCAGAGTAACCCAGGAGCAAGAGCATCTGTGAACATCTCGGATGCAGAGTTAGTACGCCGTTGCCGCGCGGGCGACAGCGCCGCGTGGGAACAGGTCGTACACGATTATTCACGCCGCGTTTACAACCTCGCCTATCGCTTCACGGGCCGGCACGAAGCGGCCGAAGACTTGACCCAGGAAGTCTTCGTGCGGGTCTACCGTTCACTCGAACAGTACGACCCGCTGGCTGGCGATTTGGCGAATTGGCTGATGCGGCTGGCGCGCAATTTGGTCATTGACGATTACCGCCGCCGTGGGCGCACGCCCACCGATTTGGGCGACGATCTCGAAGACCACACCTATCATTTGGAGAGCCGCCACGACGCGCCCGATCGCGGCGTCGAGCGCGGCGAACGCGCCAAACAGGTGCACGCGGCGATTGCCAAGTTGCAACCCGACCTGCGCGAATGCGTGATCCTGCGCGACATCGAAGAGTTGACCTACCAGGAGATCGTAGACATCCTGCGCATCCCCATTGGCACGGTCAAATCGCGCATCAATCGCGGGCGCATCGAACTGGCAAAGATTTTGCGGCGCATGAAAGTCGTCGAAACGCTTTAACTGGTAGGACGGACTTTAGTCTGTCCTATGCGCAAGTACTGGCAGGACAGACTAAAGTCCGTCCTACCATCGAATCAAAGAATGAACTGCGTAGACTTCCAAGATTTACTGACTGATTATCTCGACGGCGCGCTTGAGGCGCGGGTGCGGGCCGAATGCGCCGGGCATCGGCTGATTTGCCGCGCGTGCCGCGAGTTATACAACGACGTGCGCGAGACGGTTCAACTGATGAGCAGTTTGGCTTTTGTCGAAGGCGAAGCTGCTGAATTGACCGGACTGGAAACCCGCATCCTCGCGGCCACCACGGCGGGCGAGATGCTCAGTTGCGGCGAATTCGACCGGCTGATCGAACGCTATTTTGACGGCGTGATGCTCGCGCCCGATCATCAGGCGTTCCAGGCCCACTTCGAGCATTGCCACAAATGCCGCCGTCTGATGGCGGGCATCGAAGAAGCCATCGAGATGTGCCGCGAAGTCAAAGAACTGGAAGTCGAAATGCCCAGCAGCTTGCCTGGCCGGATCGTTTCGGCGACTGTCGGCAAAAGTGCAACGCCTTCGTGGTTAGAAGCCAGCGGATACGGAATGCTTGCCGCGCTCGCTGGTCGAATCTTTGCGCCGCAATGGGCTGCGGCGGGGTTAATACTGGCTTCGATTCTGTTCCTGGTTTCGGTGCGGTTTGGCAGCTTTGAAAGTTTCGCCATCCACGCCAATGGCCGCGCCGGGCGGTTGCTGAGCGAGTTGAATCAAACCGGCGAACAGGCGCGCAACAGTTTGGCGCGGGCTTCGTTTCAATTGGGCAACGTGCTGACGACTGAGCAGCCCAAGGCCCCAGCACCCAGCCCAACGCCCAAAGTCCTGCAACCTGCGGCCGTGGTGACTGAAAAAGCGCCGCAGGCTGCACCCACACCTAACTTGCAAAAGGCCGTGCAATACGAGCGGCGTTAAACTTGATGAATTGCGCTTTCCATACCAACAATCCAGCTTCGGCCAGTTGCGCCTGCTGTCAGCGCAGCCTTTGCCCGGCCTGCGACCATCGCATCAAGGGCATGCCTTATTGCCAGGATTGCATCGTGGCCGGCGTCGAAACGCTGCGCCGCAATCTGGCAGGCGCGCCGCCGCCTAATCCCAGCCTTGATGCACGCTCGCCATTGATCGCGGGGCTCTTCGGCCTCGTGCCGGGTCTGGGCGCAGCCTATAACGGACAGAACATCAAAGCGCTGCTGCATTTCATCGTGCCCATCAGCCTGCTGCAACTGGGCGACATTTTCTCTCATCAAGTCGAGTTGCCGCTTTTCCTGGGCGCCGCTGCCTTTTATGTGTTTTCGATTTACGACGCAGTGAGAACCGCGCGCCGCGCTTCGCTGGGCGAAGACATTCAGAGCGAGGACGCCGCGTTGAAACGCATGCTGCGCGAAAACACGACGACCTTGGGCGCGCTGCTGACCGGTGTCGGCGTCTTGACCTTGATTGACCTTTTCTTTCCTTATCACGTGCAACGCTTCTGGCCGTTTCTGTTGATTCTGGCGGGGCTTTTCCTCTTACGAAATTACCGGCAACAGCATGCGATGCAACCCGTCTTACAGAATCAGGAGCAAAACCTGCCGGGGCGGCCGCCTTCGGTTGTCGGAGCGCCTTACGAACGCGCCGAGAGCAATTTGGTCAATGCCGAGCGCCGTTTTGATCAATGGCGCTAAAGCATCAACAATAAGTGCGGTGATGTAACAATGCTCAAACGACTGGCGACATTTCTGTTGGGGGTGGCGTTGATCGGCTTGGGCGTTTTCTTTTTCAAGGCCCCAGAGCAAACCTATCTGGTGCTGTTGCTCAAAAAATTCTGGCCGCTCTTTCTGGTCTTGGCTGGGCTGGTGCGTCTGGCTGGACATTTGATTGACCGTCACCCGCGTTCGCCCGTCGGCAGCCTTTTGCTGACCGCGCTCGGCGGCATCCTGCTCGCCATCAATCTGCGCGGCGAAAGCTCCCTGACCGCGATCATCGGACATTACTGGTTTTGGTTTTTGCTGGCCTTTGTCTTGGGCCGCGTGTTGCGGCAATACACCGCGACCGAGGCGCACGGCAAACCGGTGCGCGCGCTCAGCCCCGGCGCAATCTTCGTCATGCTGCTGATTGCGGGCACTGGCTTGAGCGCGAATTACCTGAGCAAGAACGACCAATTGCTGGCGCGTGTGAACCAACGCATCGGGCAGATCGGCGGCGTGGGCGAATACGTGTTCGGCAATCCGCTCAAGGTCGAAGACGAAGCGCCGCAAACTTTCAAGCTCCCAGCCAATGCGCGGCTCACGTTCGCCAGCTTTAACGGCGACATCGAAATTCGCGGCGCCGCCACGACGCAAGCCACCGCCAAATTGACCAAATTCGTTCAGGCCGACAGCGCAGACCGCGCGCGCGAACTCGCCAAACAAATCCGTCTGCAAATCATCCCGGCTGGGAACACGGTGCAATTTGCTGTTGGCGCTGAAGGGTTGAATGAAACGTACACGACTTCCCTGTTGATTGAATTGCCCAATCAACAAGCCGCGAATGTCGAAGTCAACGAGGTGACCGGCGCAATCAAGCTGGTGGATTTACGCGGCGATCATTTGTTACGCAATGGCGGCCGCATCACCGGCGCAAACCTCACGGGCCGCCTGACAATTGAAGACGCACGCGGCACAGTCCATGTCGAACAGCTCACCGGAGACCTTACCTTGAATAATTTGCGGCAAGGCGCTGAACTCAGCGACATCAAAGGCAAGCTTGTGGTGCAGGCGCAAGGCGGCACTTACCGGATCAAGCACCACACCGGCGCTGTGCGCGCCAGCGTCTCGAACGGCAGGCTTGAGTTGCGCGATGTCCAAGCGCCCGCCGGATTCCCTGCCAATGAACGACTGGTCACGCTGGATGAGTTGCGCGACACGCGCACCAACCTCAGCAACATCAACGGCAGCCTGGCGGTCAATGCCAGCCGTTCGCGCATCGAAGCTGAAAGCATCAACGGCGACATTCAAATAACATCAACCGGCGAACCGCTCAAGTTGAGCCGCTGCATCGGCACGGTGCGCGTGAACGCGGAGAACGGCTCGGTCACAGCCAGCGATTTGCGCGGCGTGGTCGAGATCGAAGCGACGCGCGACATCATCGTGCAAAATTTTGCCGGGCCGCTTACGGTCAAATCGCGCAGCGGCAAGCTCACCCTCTCAACCACTGCCGAACTCGCGGGCGATGTCACGGCGCTCAATGAACACGGCCAAACGCGCCTGACCTTGCCGCGCGACAGCGTGTTCCGGCTCGATGCCAACACCACTTCAGGCCGTTTGCGGGCGCGCGGTTTTGAATGGCTGGAGCTTGAACGCAATCAAAAGACGGTCAGCGCCAATCCGCAGACCGCTGGCAAAGCGCCGCTTGTCAGCTTGCGTTCGTCCAGCGGCGACATCGAATTGCAAGCAGCCGGCCTGGCGTTGGCCAGCAACAAGGAGTAGTGCCGATGTTTTTCCTGTTCAAAATTTTGACGACGCTCGCCTCAATCGCCACCACGGTGTTGCTGCTGACTGAGAGTGCGCGGCGCGGGATGATTGTGCTGACCACGGTGCTGGGCTTGCTCAAAATCAGCATCTTCATTGCCTTTCTCGGCATACTCGCAACGATTTGCTATCTGCTGTTGCGTTCGCCTGAAGCCAAGCGCACAGCGCAGTAATCCCGTTGCCGCGATGAATCCGCCCGCCGCCACGCCGCCGTAATTGCCGGCGGGAGGAAGATCACCAATGGCCGCCAACGAATATCAATTCCTGACCGAATGGCGTGTCGCCGCGCCCCGGCAATTGCTTTACGAAATCCTGAAAGAAGGCAAAGACTATCCGCAGTGGTGGCCCGACGTTTATCTGGCGGCGCACTGGCTGCCGTCGGGGCGCGCCGACCGCCTCGGCGACCGCGTTGAATTGCTCACCAAAGGCTGGCTACCTTACCGGCTGCGCTGGACGGCCATCTCTGAGCGGTACGAAGCGCCGCAGCGTATCGAGATTCGGGCGGAAGGCGATTTCGTAGGGCGCGGCGTTTGGCAGTTGGCAGACACGGGCGACGCAACTCACATCTCTTTCGATTGGCGGCTGCGCGCGGATAAGCCTATGCTGCGCTGGCTGTCGCCGTTGCTCAAGCCGCTCTTCAAATGGAATCATCATTGGGCGATGGCTACGGGGTTGAAGCGCCTGAACCTTGAAGCGCAGCGGCGCATGCGCGAACTGGAGCGTTTGAAAACAGCTTGAAACGGTTTGGCGAACCGGCGGCAAATTTCTTGGACTTTAGGCAATCCAGCGCGCATATTGCTTGCGTATCGCCGAATGAAACGCAAGCAATGTGCGCACTCCCCCAATCGTTGGAACTGATGCGCATTTGGCGGCAAGCAGCCGCTGGCGTTCACTTATCTACGCTGCAGGAAATCACCTGCAACCCGGCACGAACCCTGTAACTTTGGAGGCAACAAAATGCAAACCCTGAAAATGACCCTGCTCAGTTTGTCCCTGCTCGCGGCGTTCGCGGTGAGCGCGGCGGCGCAAACCAAATCCCTTTATGATCGCCTGGGCGGCAAGGAAGCCATCACGGCTGTCGTGGATGAATTCGCGGGCCGCGTCCTGGCCGATGTGCGCATCAACCAGAAGTTCGGCAAGACCGACCCGGTGCGGCTGAAAGCCCAGTTGGTGGATCAAATCTGCTTCGCCAGCGGCGGCCCCTGCCAATACACCGGGCGCGATATGAAGAGCACACACACGATGATGGGTGTGACCTCAGGCGAGTTCGGCGCACTGGTGGAAGACCTGGTCGGCGCGCTCGACAAATTCAACGTGCCCGCCGCCGAGAAGAACGAATTGCTCGGCCTGCTGGGCCCGATGAAGAGCGACATCGTCGAGGTTGATTCACCCGCCACCGGCACGCCGCTGCCCAAGAAGTTCA
>JANOWX010000735.1:0-2115 GCA_031418175.1 Acidobacteriota bacterium
CTTCAGGCCACCGGCAGCCTGAAGGCTGCGTAGCCAAACCGCAGGCTAAAGCCTGAACTCCATGCGTTTTTCCGTACTCTCGTTTTGTCGCGCGTTGATTGCGCTACCTCACCTTGATGCGCACCGCATTGGTCGCCTTGCCGTCAACGCTGAAGACCAAATCAATTTCGCCCTTGCCCGCCATGGCTTGCGGGATGGTCAGGTTGATCTGATCCAGGCCGAGCAGGCTGCCTTGCGGGCCGACGAAGGAAGGCGTGCCTGTCACACCGCCCGCCGTCGCGGTCATATCGCTGGAACGGAAGCGCAGGCCGGTGCCGAACAATTGCATGATGTTGCCCGCCGAAACTTCAACTGGCGAGCCGTCAGCATTGCTCATCACAATGGTGAATGTTGCGCCGTTGTCCGTCGAAGCGACTGCCGCGGGCGCGCCCTGTCCATTGGTCAAGCGCGTGAAGATGCCGGGCGAAATGTCACCGATGACAATTTGCCCTTGTGACACCGTGCCGTCTCTGGCGACAACGACGATGCTGGCGGGGCCGCTGAGCGTGCCGACCGGCATCTGGAAGTTGATCTGGCCCGGCGAGACGAAGAAGAGCGGGGCGTTGACGCCGTTGACATAAACGGTCGTGCCATCCAACACCGTCGGCAACACCGCGCCAGAGCCGATCACAAGCGCCGTTGACAGCTTGGTGCCAAAGGCCGACGCGATGCTTTCAGACGCCGCGCCCGCGCGGAAGCTGGCGGAATCAACCACGGCGACGGCCTGACTGTTGAGCGCAGCCGCTGGAACGACCGGGATGCTCAAAGGTAGCGAGAGCGCGCCGCTGGGCGGTTTGACTTGCACATTCAACACGCCCGCGTTGGCGACCAGCGCGGCGGGCACGGTCACGTTGATGTTGCCAGTGGCCAGGTCAGGCGCAATCGTCGCCGTCTGGCCGTTGATCTGGACAGTGCTGGCCAGCAGGTTCAGCAAGTCCAGCCCCGTGACAGTCAGCGCAAAAGTCGCGGGCGCGCTGCCGGTGGGCAGCACGTATTTGCTGGATTGCGAAATCACAGGGGGACGGCTCAGGCTGGTCAACTGCGCGCGAACCGCGCCGCCACCGTTAAGGGTGGTGTGCAGGTTGACGTAAAAGCCAGTCGGGTTGGCGATGCACCGCATCAACGCGCCGATCTGGGCGGCGGTGGTGATGGGCACAGTGATGCTCACAAAGCCTTTGCCCGTGGGAGAAACGATTGTATTGACGCCGCCGACGCCGACGCCAGTGTTGATGACAACGCCGGCCATCACGCCCGCTGCGCCTTCGTGAATGTGCAGTCCGGTGAAAGTGGTTGCGCCGGGGAAGTTGTAATCCACCGTGAAGGTCACCTTACCGCCGTTGATCACGCCCAGCGCGTTGCGCGTCGGGTTAAGCGTGAGCGTGCCGGTACCGGTGGCGTTGGCTTCCGCGTTGGTGATGGGCGGGACTTCCTGCGCTCCGGTCATCGCGACAGTATTGGTGAACGATTCGGTCAGCGTGGTGAATTGGCCGCGAATCGCGCCGCCCGGATTCACCGTCGAGTGCAGGTTGACGTACCAGCCCGCTGGGTTGGCGAGCAGCCGCGCCAGCGCAGCCAGGTCAGTCACGACCACGGCGGCGGGCGTGACCAGGCCCGCGCCGCTGGCAACCGTGACAGTATTGGTGCCGCTCAGGCCGGTGTCGAAGCGCGGCGGACCGGCGATGCCCGCCGCGCCTTCGTGGATGTGGAAGGCGTTGAAGGTGACGCTGCCGGGGAATTGCACTTGGGCGATGAAGCTGATCGTGCCGCCGGTGATGTTGCCGGCGGCGTCGCGCGTGACGTTGATGGTGACGTTAAAACCGCCGCTGGCGTTCAAAGTGGTGATCGGGGGCGTTTCGGCCAACGGGCTGCCGAGCACATTGGCCATCAGGATTTCGGCGCGCACGGGCGTGAATGCGGCAGCCAGCGTCAGCAAAGCCAACGCTGCCAGGGATGCGATAATACTGCTGCTTCTTCTCATTGCTCTATTCCTTTCGCTGTGATGAGCCGGGCTCAATTGACATGTAGGACGGACTTTAGTCTGTCCGGCTGGATAGGACAGACTAAAGTCCGTCCTAC
>JANOWX010000736.1:0-5990 GCA_031418175.1 Acidobacteriota bacterium
GAACGGCCACCTGAATGTCCGCGCCATGGAGCGGGCAATGATGATCGGCTTCGCTAAGGCTTTCGCCGTTGCCGCACCGCCATTGCAACAGCGCCGCCGCCACTGTTATGGAAAATTGCATCTGGTGCTGGCCGGTTCATACTTTAATAACGCGCAATACACTGAGGCCGGGCAGCATTTGCTGAAAAGTGTGTGGCTGAAGCCCGGCAATCTGTCCTATGCGTTGCAGTTTCCCTCACGCTGGTTTGGCCGCCTTGTTCGGCGGCATTCGGCGCGCGCGAAAGTCGAGCCGATTTAACCGCCTGTGTTTTTCAAATGAACCGGATTAGCACGCTATACATTAGTTATTTCGGAGTACGCGAGCCGTTGGTGCAGACGCAGGTTTTGCCCTACCTGCGGCAGCTCCAACACGATGGGATCGCGATCAAGCTGCTGACCTTCGAGCCGCGCTGGCGCGACTGGAGCGCGGCGGAGCAGGCCGGGCAACGCGCGCTGCTGGCCGGGCAGGGCATTGAATGGCGCGCGCGGGCCTATCACAAATGGCCGTCGCTGCCTGGCACGCTCTACGACATTGTCAGCGGTGCTTGGACAGCGGGCTGGTGGGCGCGCCGTGAGGGGGTTGAGGTGTTGCATGCGCGCGGCTACGTCCCGGCGGCAATGGGCGCCTTGGCGAAAATCTTTATCAGGGCCAAATTGCTCTTCGACATTCGCGGCGTGCTGGCGGAAGAGTATGTGGATGCGGGCGTGTGGCCGCCGGGCGGGTTGCTCTTCCGTTTGACGAAAGCCGCCGAGCGCCGCTTGCTCAAACGGGCCGACGGCTTTGTGGTTTTGACCGAACGCGGGCGGGAACTGCTCTTCGCGGGCGCGGCGGAGACGGACGGGCGGCCGGTCGAAGTCATTCCGTGTTGCGTGGATGCCGCGCGGTTCGGCGCGGTGGACGCCTTGACCAAAGCGGAAGCCAAACGCGCCCTCGGTTTGCACGGGCGGCGCGTGCTGGCTTATGTCGGCGCGTTGGGGGGTTGGTATTTGACCAAAGAACTGGCCGAGTTTCTGGCCTTCGCGCACGAGCAGGAGCCGGCGACCTTTGCCCTCATTTTGACGCAAAGTCCGGCAGAACTGATTGCCCCGCGCTTGCAGGCGTTGGGCCTGGCCCCGCAAGACTTTCTCGTGCGCCAGGTGCCGCCCGCCGAAATCCCGCGCTATCTGAAGGCGGCGGATGCGGCGATTTCATTCATCAAGCCCTGTTATTCCAAGCTCTTTTCCTCGCCAACCAAAGTGGCCGAATATCTGGCCGCCGGCTTGCCCGTCATCAGCAATGCGGGTATTGGCGATCTGGATGCGCTGCTCGAAGGCGACGAGGTTGGCGTGATCGTGCGCGGTTTTGACCGGGCGGCTTACGGCCGGGCATTTGCGCGCCTCGCGGAGTTGTCGGCGAACGCGGAGCTTTCCGCGCGCTGCCGGGCGAGCGCCGCGCGCCGCTTTGATCTCGAGCAAATCGGCGGCTTGCGTTATCGCCGCCTCTATCGGCGGTTGTGCGGCGTGGCGGAAGATCAACCTGCGGCTGCGGCGGTGACGTTATGATGCGACCCGACAATGATCTCGGCTTCGGCTTGGTGCTCTTCGTGCTGTTCGGCGTGTTGGGCGCTTTGCTGCTGACGCTGACGCGGCAGCACCGGCTGACGCTGCCCGAGCAGCTCAAACTCTTTGTCATCGCGCTGTCCGTGCGGTTTACCGCCGCGGTGGCGGTTTATGAATTCGATCTGGTGCGCGTGCTGGGGGATGAAGATGCCGCCGGTTGGCTGACTGGCGTCAAGCTGGCGCAACAGTGGGCGCTCCAGCGCGTCACCCTGTTCGATCTGCCGGGCGTGCTGCTGGAGTCCTTCAACGGCAATCATCGCGGGTACGGTTATTTGGTCGGCGCGCTTTTCTACCTGACCGATGCGGCGGCGCGGATGCCGGCGGCGGCGCTCAATTGTTTCTTTGGGGCGTTGACGGTGGTCTTCACTTATCGCATTGCGCGTACGCTCTTTTCGCCCTGGGTGGCGGTGCGCGTGGGCTGGCTGGCCTGTTTTTTCCCTTCGATGATTATTTGGTCGGCGCAAACGTTGAAAGAACCGGTGGTAATTTTGCTGGAAACCGTCGCGCTGTATGGCTGTGTGCAGTTGAAACTGGCGGGCTTTTCGTTGCGTTACGTTTTGTTATGCAGTTGCGCGATTGTTTTGTTACTGCCGTTCCGCTTTTATGCGGCCTATATCGCGGCGGCGGCGGCCGTGGTGGCGCTGGTGTTGCCGCGCTTGAGTCAGGCGCGCTCCACGCTGGTTGCGGGCGCGGCGGTGGTGGGACTGGTGGGCGCGCTGGTGGTTTCGTCCGGCTTGTTCGCGCGTAACGAAGCATATTTCGAGAAATTCGATTTGCAGATGGTGCAAAACTTCCGGCGCGATGTGGCGAAGGGCTATGGTTCTGGCGTGGAAAGTGGCTACGACATACGTACGCCGGGCGGCTTAATTTTAGGGACGGCGGTGGGCGCGGCGCATCTGGCGTTGGCCCCGTTTCCCTGGCAATTGGGCGGGGCGAGTTTGCGCGCGTTACTGACGTTGCCGGAGTTGTTAGTCTGGTGGTATCTGTTTTTCGCCGGGTTATTGCCGGGGTTGTGGTACGTCGTGCGGCAACGGTTTAGCGACGTGCAGCCGATGTTATTTTTCGTGGCCGGGCTGGGTCTGCTTTACAGCATGATGTTCGGCAACGTCGGGTTGATTTTCAGGCAGCGGGCGCAGTTGTTGCCGTGGCTGTTGATTTTAGCCGTGGTTGGTTTGGAACAACGGTTTTGGCAACGCTGGCTGAAAGGCCGTGAGGAAACGGCCCGCCAGGTCTGGGTCGAGCCTGGGCCAGCGCCCATGTAAGCGCGGCGGCGACGCCGAAAAGCGTCAGCGGGCGAAATTGTTTTATGCGACTGCTTGCAATTGTTCCTAATCTTTACGACACCTCGCCGGGCCAACGCTTTCGCCTGGAGCAGTGGGAGCCAGCCTTGCGCGCGCGCGGCGTCGAAATTGACTGGCAGCCGTTCGAATGCGTTGAACTGCAGGCTTTGCTCCACCAACCGGGGAAATTAGCGCGCAAGCTGGGCTTGATCGCGCAGGCGCTGGGACGGCGGCTGCGATTGCAGGCGCGTGTGCGGCAGTACGATGCTGTTTACATCTTCCGTGAAGCTGCGGTGCTGGGCCCGGCGCTGATCGAGCGGCTGGTGGCGCGCGCCGGATTGCCGGTCGTCTTCGATTTTGATGATGCCATCTTTGTGCGTTACGTCAGTCCCTCGAACGGCTATCTCAGTTACCTGAAGTTCCCAGGCAAGACCGATAGCATTTGCCGTTTGTCGGCGCAGGTGTTGGCGGGGAATCAGTATTTGCATGATCACGCGCGGCAATTTAACCGTAACGTCACCATCATTCCGACAACGATTGATACGCTGAAGTATCAGGCCGCGCCGAAGCCCCTAGCGCCGGACGGCATACCCGTCATCGGTTGGAGCGGCAGCTACAGCACGGTGCAATACTTCGACACTTTGCGCGGCGCCCTGCAACGGCTGGCCCAGCGTGAACGCTTCAAGGTGCGCGTCATCGGCACGCCCAGTTATGAATTGCCGGGCGTCGCAGTCGAGGCCTTGCCCTGGCGGGCGGCCACCGAGGTGCAGGATTTGAGCGCGCTGGACATTGGCGTGATGCCTTTGCCAGATGATCCGTGGAGCAGCGGCAAGTGCGGGTTGAAGGCCTTGCAATACATGGCGCTGGGCATCCCGGCGGTTTGCTCGCCGGTTGGTGTCAACTCCACAATCATCCGCGATGGGGTGAATGGCTTGCTGGCGACGACTGAGGATGAATGGGTTGAGCGGCTGACCAGGTTGTTGCGGTCGGCTGAATTGCGGCGGCAACTCGGCCTGGCGGGGCGCGCCACCGTCGAGCAACAGTATGCGGCTGAGGTCGTTGCGCCGCAGGTTTTTCAAGTTCTACAAGCGGCGCTGGCCGGGCGTCACAAAATGCCCGCCGAAACGCCATCTTTTCAGGAAAGGTAAAAAGAGAAATTGAACATCCTGGTGACAGGCGGAGCCGGGTTCATCGGCTCCCATCTGGTAGATGCCCTGGTTGCGCGCGGCCATCGCGTGCGTGTGCTGGATGCGCTGGTGCCGCAGGTGCACACGAGTGATCACCCCCAGTACCTGAACCCCGCCGCCGAATTTATCCGCGCCGATGTGAACGACGGCGCGGCGCTCGAACAAGCCTTGCAAGGCGTCGAGGCCGTCTATCACGAAGCGGCTGAGGTCGGTGTGGGGCAGTCCATGTATGAGATTCAGCGCTACGTGCGGGCGAACGATTTGGGCACGGCGGCCCTGCTCGAAGCGGTGTTGGCGCGGCGCGCGCACATCCGCAAACTCATCGTCGCTTCATCCATGTCCATCTATGGCGAAGGCGCGTACCAACGCCCTGACGGCACGGCTGTTTATCCGCAGTTGCGCGCACTCGACCAATTGAGTGCGCGTCAATGGGAGGCGCAATGCCCGCACACGGGCGTGGAACTTAGGCCCATCGGCACGCCGGAAGAGAAGCCGCTCTTTCCGACTTCGGTTTACGCCGTGACCAAGCAGGATCAGGAGCAATTCAGTTTGGTGGTGGGGCGCGCTTACGGTATTCCGACCGTGGCGCTGCGTTACTTCAACGCGTATGGCCCGCGCCAGGCGCTCTCGAACCCGTACACCGGGGTGTGCGCGATCTTTTCGGCGCGGCTGCTCAACGATCAGGCGCCGGTCGTTTTTGAAGACGGCGGACAAACCCGCGATTTCGTCCACGTCAGCGACATCGTGCAAGCCAATCTGCTGGCGCTGGAAACCAGCCGCGCCGATTATCAAGCCGTCAACGTCGGCACGGGCCGCGCGACTTCGGTCAAACAAATCGCGCTGCTGTTAGCCGCCGGACTGGGCAAAGACCTGGCGCCGCAAATCGTCGGCAAATACCGCGAAGGCGACATTCGGCATTGCGTCGCCGACATCACGCGCGCGCGCGCGCTGCTGGGTTACGATCCCCAAGTCGCGTTGGAGCAAGGCATCCCGGAATTGCTTGCCTGGGTGCGTGAACAGGAAGCGCACGATCGCGTGATGGAAGCGACGGCGGAATTGGAGCAACATCAGTTGGTACGCTGATACGGGAGCCTTTGCGATTCGATGAGATTACGGTTGCGCCAATTGGTGCTGATCATCACGGCGATTTTGCCGGGCGTGTTGAAACGCGCGGTCTATCGCTGGGGTTTTGGCTATCAAATCGGGCGCAACGTGCGAATCGGGATTGCCTATCTGGATTGCCGCGAATTGACGATTGGCGCTGAGGCGCGCATCGGGCACGGCGTGGTGCTGTGGCGTTGCGGCGCGGTGCGCATCGGCAGTCACGCGTGGATTGGGCCGCTGAATCTGTTGCGCGGCGGCGTGTTGATCGAGCTGGGCGATTGGGCGCAAGTGTTGCGCTTGAATGTGATCAATGCGATTCCCGGCAACGATTGCACGAACGAACCGGATTCGTCGTTTTATCTGGGTTATGGGTCGGTGATTACGGCGGAGCATCGGATTGATTTCACTGATCGCGTGCGCATCGGGCGGCGCTCGATTTTGGGCGGGCGCAACTCTTCGATCTGGACGCACAACCGGCGCGCTGGAGCGGCCTGCGAGATCGGCGCTTATTGTTACGTCGGTTCGGAAATTCGCATGGCCCCGGGCGCGCGCGTGCCGGATTGCTGCATCGTGGGCATCGGCACGGTGCTCACGCGGCCTTTGACGGAGCGGTATTCGTTGATCGCGGGCGTGCCGGCGCAAGCGCGGCGGCCTTTGGACGAGGAAGATTACGAATTGATCTTCGGCAAGACGCGGCCTGATTTACCTGATGAACCGTGGCCGGCGGATGTGCCGAAATTTGTGGGACAAGATGGCATCTTGTCCCACCCCACCGGGCGGC
>JANOWX010000737.1:0-15011 GCA_031418175.1 Acidobacteriota bacterium
ATTGCGTGCTATTTAAAACTATAAGCACAACTCCATCAGGCTGCACTCCTGACGAAGCTCCAGACCATTCGTAGCTTTATCAACTAGCAAGGTCTTTACAGTCTTTTCAGTAATTCCCGGTACAGCCTGCGCATCAACCACTTTCATCCCAAGCTTTGCTGCCAATTCGAGAGGATTCAGCCGTTCCGTCGGGTTCAACTGAGCAAAGTTTCGAATTTGAAGCGCACTCTTTTCGTACTCTCGTGCCTTACCGTGGAGAGTGCCCAGTATTGCGACGATATCCTTCATATGCAATTCGAAATAAGTCAGACAACGCTTGTGCGGTTTCAGGGGTCAATTCTGGATCCGCCCTAAGATATGCCTCCACAATGGCTGGGGTTGGTTCACTGGGATAATGAACCACCATCTGAGCTTTTTCACTCCGAAACCCATTTGCCACTCCTACGATACGCTCAATAGGTATCTCTAACCATTGACAAAGCTTGGCGAGGGTTGTGGCATCAGGAATAAACCCCTTAGCCGTTTCAATTCTCGAGAGTGTCGAGGGGCTAACCCCAGTAAGCTTTGCCACACCCCGCAAAGATAGGTGACCAGCTTCCCTCTTACGCGTTACATGTTTCCCAAGTTCTTTAACGTTTATCAAATCTTCACGACTGGTTACCATCACTTTTTTTACCTCTTACACCAAACTGAACAACTCGTAAACTTGCAGATGAAACAACTTGACGACAACGGCAAAGTACCACGCCCGGCTTGCAATGACAAGAAGATGTCTCATAAATGCAACGAGGCGGGCCTTTCATCGAAAAGCTTTACTTTCAAGCATATATGGTGTTTACTGCCTGAAAACCAATCTTCAAAATGAGTTTATGCAACGCTTGGATGGGCAATGTTTGGATATGCCATCTTTTTCGTAAACTGGGAGTCATCGTGACATCATATTCTGGGGTTATTTCTTCTCCTTCAGCGCTAACAGGCGACATTCATCCACCATTGTCGCTAAAAGATAAAGATCGGCTTACCAACAACTCCTCCCAGTCAACAGATGATGAGCTAATCGAGCAGATACTTATAGGTCAGCCTAACGCCTACGAACACTTGTTTCAGCGGCACTTAAGACGCGTCATAACCATTGCCTGGCACTTTTTCCGCTCAAAGGAGACAGTCGAAGACATCACCCAGGAGACTTTCACAAAGGCCTATTTCTCCCTTTCAAGCTACCGCCGAGGAGCTTCTTTTGAGCAATGGCTTGCTAAGATTGCTATCAACAATTGTTATGATGAACTACGCCGCCGCAAAAAACGCAATGAAATGTTCGTCACCGATTTGACCGAAGATGAGACCGATTGGCTGGAGAATAAATTATCATCAAGTTCGTTCGCTGATTTTTTTGGTCTTGACGATAAACGAAACGCCTCCGAAATTGTTTACAAGCTGCTAGCGAAACTGCCTGACGACGACAAGCTTGTACTGACACTCCTTCATGCACATGATTATTCAGTAAAAGAAATTTCCCAAATGCTTGGCTGGTCTGAGGCGAAAGTTAAAATCCGAGCATTCAGGGCACGGCACAGTTTAAGACGCGCATTTAAGCAATTACTACTTATTGAACAACGTAAACAATCCGGTAACCGGCCACAATGACAGACCGTATCTCAAAATGGAGGGGAGAACTTATGCAGCTTTTTCTCAATATAAAACAATCGAACAAGCCAGCAGTATTGCTCGATCAAATGTTGGTTGCGTATCGGCAAGAATCACGCACAATCGAAACCCTGGATACCATTGAAAAGCTAGCTAGAAAGCAATTTTGCCACCCTCCCATCAGAGTAAGCGAAGAGTTTTCTCTGTCGCTGGATGCCGCGATTCTCTCCCTGCGTGGCTGGTTGCTTGCTTTTAGCGCTGTTGCACTCCTTCTTTTTACGCTCAGTAATTTTCAAATCCAGTCAAGCATAGGTTTTGATGAAGTCTTAACTTATAACACCGAGGGGGGCTCAGTAGACCCGCTTACTCTCTCTGTTGAGCAGGAATATGGTCACTGATCTGCGCAAAAAAGCTCAGTTGGTCATGGGATTAGCCTTCTTGTTAGGCGCTATTACCGGAGGTCTGGCCGTTCGCCTTTTTTATGTCCAGAAATCTCAGCCCAACAATAGCGTTGTAGAAGTCGCAAACGAATTAACTGCCAGGGTCGGACTAGACGAAACACAACACACAAGAGCCATAGAAGTCTTAACTGAATCCCGCAAGCAGCGCAATGAGATATATAACCAAATGCAACCTCAACTCACTTCTGCCCGTGATTCTGCCCGCGCCAAGATTCGAGCGATGCTCACCGCAGAACAACAGACAAAATACGATCAATGGATTCAGGATTTGGACGCTAAACGGCTGCAAAAATCGCACGAAGGCCCCACCAAATAAGCTTTAGATGATTTTACTTAAGAAACAAAGCATGTACTTCTCTTTTTCCCGTCTTCCCTCCCGCGCTTGGCAATTGACCATTTTAGTAATCCTTGTTTTTAACATCTCTTGTAACAAAAGCGCCGGGCAAAACGAAATGACGATGCTGGTCGAAAAGCGAGTCCCAACCTTTGATCCGCGTGCAAGTTCCGATTCTGCCGCTGAGCGTTTTCGGCAATTGGTCTTTAATAGCTTAATGCGTAAAGGCAATACTTTTGAACCGGTACCTGAGTTAGCCACAAGCTACGAAGCCTCGCCAGACTACAAAACCTTTACCTTCAAATTACGCGATAAAGTCAAATTTCATGATGGCCGGCCTTTTACCGCTTTAGATGTCAAATACACCTTCGAGACCATGCTGAAAGACAAAAGCCTCGTCAAAGGCGCATCTTTTGATCAGGACTTATCGTCTATTGAAATCCTTGCTCCCTTAACGATCCGTTTTCATTGCAGAAATCCCTTCCCTAGCCTGCCAAACGACCTTATTCCTGTCGGAATCATTCCCGAAGGGTCAGCCGGACAACAAGCTAAACAACCTGTGGGTACTGGCCCTTTCAAATTCGACAGCTATGTTGATGAGCAAGAAATTACTCTCAAGGCCAATGACCAATCCTTTCAAGGCCGCCCTGCTTTCGACCGCTTACGAATCAAGATTGTCCCTGATAACAGCACGCGTGAAAGTGAATTACGAAAAGGTTCGGTTGACTTGGCAATCAACGCCGATCTCGAACCTGTGACAGTAGAGTCGTTACAAAAAGCCCCCGGATTGACAGTGATTATTGCCGACGGCACGAATCTCGCGCACCTAGGCATTAACCTGCTTGACCCCATTTTGAAAGACCAACGCGTGCGCCAGGCCATTGCCTATGCGATTGACCGCGAGACCATCATTCGCGAGGTCTTACGTGGCCAGGCCAAACCGGCGGCGAGCTTGTTGCCAACTACCCAGTGGGCCTACGACGCCAGTGTGCGTTCGTATACTTTCGATCCGGCCCGATCCACTCAATTGCTTGACGAAGCTGGTTTCAAATCAGTCAATGGACAGCCACGACTCAAAGTCACACTCAAAACCTCGACACTATCAATTGCCCGCAAGCTTGGCGAAACGCTTCAAGCGCAACTCAAACAAATCGGGATCCAGCTCGAGTTACAATCACTTGAACGGCAGAAACTAACTCAAGACATGACCGATGGTAACTTCCAGCTCTATTACAACGTGATGGTTGGCGGAAATCAGAGCACGGATATGTTTCGCTTTGTTTATCATTCGCGTTCAATCCCTCCCAATGGCCAGAATCGCTCCCGCTACGACAACCCGCAAATCGACAAGCTAATTGATGAAGCTCAGACCGCCACCCGCGAGCGCCGTCAGCAAATTTATGCTCAAGTGCAGAAAACACTGGCTGACGAATTACCCCAAATATACCTCTGGTATCAAGCAGGTATCATCGTACATCGTGAGCGCCTGGGAGAGATCAAACCTGACCCCTCCGGAGATTGGCGCATCGTAAGCCAGATAAAAATCTTGAAGTGAGGCAGCAATGATGAGCGAAAAGCTAACAGGTAAATGGGCTGTTTATGCTGGCTTGGAAAAGTTTGGCCGGCTGGCCACGGTTGCACCCGATGGAATGCCGCATAACACCCCGGTATATTACGCACTCCTTGACGGTGAGATATACATCGGCACTCAACGCGGCCGTAAAAAGTTCCGCAACCTGCAACAGAACCCAAAAGTTTGCTTCACTATTGACACCACAGCGCAACCCTACAAGGGCATCATGATTCAAGGTCAGGCCGAGGTCGTCACTGACGACGCCCTGCACAATAGATTCCGCGAAGCCATTATTCACCGCTATTACGGCGCAACCGATAACCCTGCCTGGCAATACGTGCAAAGCTTGGGCGCAGCAGTCGTCTTCAAATTAAGCGCTGAAAAAATCTTCACCTGGGACTTCTCCCCGAGCTAACGCAAGATTGGTTGGCGGCTGCGGCGAGGTTTAAGCAGCCAAGGGGGCTTTGGCGAGTTTATTTTTATAAGCGTAGAGCATCAATTCCACGCGGTCAGAAACTTCCAGCTTGGCGAAAATTGAAGTCAGATGATGGCGGACGGTAATTTCGCTGATAAAAAGCCGCTCGGCGACTTCTTTACTTTTGAGACCTTCGCCGATGTGCTGAACGACTTCCAGTTCGCGTTTGCTGAGTGAGGCGATCTTGCCGGTTTCAGGATTTTCTTTCTGGCGGCGGTGACCCGCCAGATGTGCCACCAGATTCGCGGTCAAGCGCGGGCTAAGCCAGGCTTCACCGGCATGCACGCGCTTGATGGCGGTGACGACCACGTCGTGCATTTCGTTTTTACTGACGACACCGAGCGCGCCGGCGGCCACGGCTTGATGATGTGCGTGCTCATCGCGCAAACCAGTCAACACCACGATGCGCGCATTGCCAGCCTTTTCCTGCAAAACCGGAATCAAATCCTGTCCGTTTTCATCCCCTAAATCCAAATCGAGCAAGATGATGTCGGGGTGTTCGCGCTGGGCAATCGTGAGCACTTCGGCCCCGTTGGCCGCTTCGCCCACGATGCGAAAAAGCGGGTCTTTTTGCAAAATCAGGCTTAAGCCGGTGCGCACGACCGTATGATCGTCAACTAACAACACACTTACCGCGCTAGCGCTCACACTTACCATAGCAATTCTTTTAACTCCGTACCGCCGAGCGTCTATGTGGGGATTGGCTAGTTAATCTGGTGTTAACTCCGACTGTTGGAGCAAGTGGACGTGTCTCACAACGTTGCGACTTTCTTGGGACAATGCAGTTGTATGTGATGGGATGCGCTGCGAAGAAGGTGGGATACCGCGGCGGACTATAGCAGCGTCGCCTGAAGTGTCACGTAAAATTTTTGCCAGCCTGTTGCCGCAAATTGGCAAATTCCTGTTCGAGCGCCGCCAGCAAGGGCCGAGCCAAGTCAAGGCGTTGTGTGGTGGCGGCCGTTTCGAGTTGCTCGCACCACGCGCCGAGCGCCGCCGCGCCATAGGTAAAAGCGCTGCCCTTCAGCGTATGCGCGACGCGCCGCAATGGTTCGGGCTGCGCTTGCGCCAGGGCGGCCTGCATCGCGGCAAGTAGTGACGGCGTATCGGCGAGAAAGAGTTCAGTCAATTCGGGCAGTGCGGGCACAAACGGCGCGGCAGCGGCTGTCTGGTGCGAGTTGCCGGCAACAGCAGATGATTTCGCGCCACAGCGCAGCAGCGCGGCATGTAGATCATCGAAGCGCAGCGGTTTGCTCAAAAAATCTTCCATCCCAGCGGCCAGGCAGGCAGCCCGGTCGCTGGGCATGGCGTTCGCGGTCAGGGCAATCAGCCGGGGCGGTGCGCAAGCCGTGCCTGGTTGCTGCGCGAGTTGGCGAATTTCGCGCGCCGCCGCCAGCCCGTCCATTTCGGGCATTTGCAAATGCAGCAGCACCACATCGTAAGGTTGCCGCCGCAAGGCCGTCAGCGCTTCCAACCCGTTACCCACGACATCGGCGCGATAGCCGAGCCGTTCGAGCAGCAGCAACGCGACTTTTTGATTGACCGCGTTATCCTCGGCCACCAGTATACGCAGCGGCAATTGCGTCGCGAGCGCCCTGACCGTGGTGGGTTCATAGAGCGCCGCCTTGGGCGCAGCCGTATGCGGCGAGAGAATGCCGCAGAGGACTTCGCGCAATTGCGCGGCTTTGAGCGGTTTGGGCAAGAGGGCGGCCAATTGCGGCTGGGCGTGTTCGCCACGCCTGGCGCGTTCGGCTTTGATTTCGCGGCGGCCGCCCAAATTCATCAGCACGACTGGGAAGGTTGCGCCGCATTCAGTTTGCAAACGCGCCGCCAGTTCCAAGCCGCTCATCTCCGGCATCTGCAAATCGAGCAAGGCCAGCGCGAATGATTCGCCCGCGCGCACCCAATCCAAGGCTTCTGCGGGCGCGGTGGTCACGCGCGGCGCCAAGCCCAACGCCTGCAATTCACGCCGCAAAGTCAAACGGCTGGTCGCATTGTCATCCACTACCAATACGCGCACTGGCACGCGCACCGGCACGCGCTGACCGGCAGGCATCAACGCCAGTGGCTGGGCTTGCGCTGTCAGTGGCGCCGACGCCAGCCCGGCCTTGAGCGTAAAATAAAACGTCGAACCCAGGCCCAGTCGGCAAGGCTGTCAGCTCCGCTGGCGTCAGCCACGCCCAGCCCGTCCATTCCAATTCGTCTTCGGGCGCGCGCGGCTGGGGATAAAACAGACAGGGCGTGAACCCGATGGCTTCGTCAAAGGCGAGTCGTGGCAGGTAATCGGCGTGCACCAGCAGGAACGGTTCGGCGGGCCAGTCGCCGCCAATCACTTTCAGCAATTCATAAGGCCGTTGCGGATCGCGCGCCAGATGAAAATGAAAACGGCTGCCCCAGCGCGTGCCGTCGCCCAGCAAGCGTTCGATCTTTTCGGGCGCGCGGCTCAGCACGAAATCGAATTCGGTGAAGCCACGGCCGATCAGGTATTCGACGACGTGTTGCAGAAACGGGCGATCCGCCAGCGTCAGCATGCAATTCGGCAAACTGGCCGCCAGATGGGTCGAAAGCTGTTCGTCCGTTTCTCTCAGTTCCGTGCTTGCGCCGGTGGCGACGATAATTGCTCGCATTGTTTCTGCCTATGCTCAGCCTAAGTTTCAGCCTAAGTACACCGACAACTGAGAGTCAGCGGACGGCAACACGTAGTAACGAATTTATTCGTTTTGTGCTGCGGCCAGGACTGCCAGGACTGAACGATTGAAATCGTTACTACGTGTTGCCGTCCGCTTTCTCTCAAAGAACTTAGTTGTCGGTGTAAGTTTCAGCCTAAGTTTCAGTTTGATAGCCGCCGATGACTTGGCGGCGTTGGCGCTGGCGCTCTCGCAAGACACGCCAGAGAAAGAGTACGTTGCCGACCAGGTAGCGCCGCCACATCCGGCGCGGTTCCTGGTACAAGCGATAGACCCATTCGCAGCCGAGTTCGCGCAGCCAGAGCGGCGCGCGCGGAATGCGGCCTGAATAAAAATCGAAAAGCCCGCCGACGCCGAGGGCGACTTTGACGCCGGTTTGCGCCAGGTTGCGCGCGATCCATTTTTCCTGGCGCGGCGCGCCGAGCGCGACCAGCAAGAGATCAGCGCGCGCCGCCGCAATGTCGGCGCACACTTGGGCTTCTTCCGCCGCGCTGAAATAACCGTCGCGGCTGCCGCAAACCGTCACGCCCGGATGCTGCTGTGCGAGCCAGTCGCGGACGCCCGCGACGGCTGCGGGGCGCGCGCCGAGCAGGAAGACACGGTGCGAGGTGCCCGCCAACGCGGCGCACAAACGCGGAAAAAGATCGGTGCCATTGACGTTCTGTTGCAACTCTTGTCCCAACAATTGGCCGGCGAGTTTCATCCCGATGCCGTCGGCCAGCACGAGCGCGCAGCCATTCACCACGCGCAAATACTCTTCATCGCGGTAGGCCAGACTGGCGCAATCGGCATTCACGAACGAGACCTGCGCCGCGCCCGTGCCGTCCAGCCGCGCCAGCAACCAGTCGAGCGTTGATTCCATTGTCAGATTATTGAGGCGCAGGCCGAGCAATTGCACTTGTTCATGCGCCGTCGCGCGTTGCGTTCCGAAACACCAGACCAGCAGCGCGCGCAACAGAATGCCGAGGTCGTTGCGCAGGCTCGGCGGCGTGGCGAGGTATTCGGCGTCGCACTCCCATTCGCGGTTGTAGGCGATATTGGTGCGCCGCCGCAGCCACCACAGGCAAAGCAAACCAGGCCCCACTTGCAAGTGGCGCGTGAGCTGCGGATCAGACCAATCGAATTCCTCAGGTACGCGCGCGCGCGGGCCGACAAAGGAAAGTTCGCCGCGCCAGATGTTGAGCAAGAGCGACTGGCAGCGCGCCAGTTGCGCGGCGCGTGAAGTCGCGTCAAGCGGCTGCTCGGTATAAAACACCTGTCCGCCGCAACCGACGCGCGCAACCGTCATTAGCTTGAGGCTGCGGCTCACGCGCAACACGGCGAGCGCCAACCAGACCGGCGCAAAGACCAGGAGCAACGCCAACGCCAGCCCGCGATCAAACAGGGTTTTGCCGCGCGCGCCGTTCAATACGCCCCCTTGCCCGAGACGACGGCGGAAAGGGTGCGCGCGAGCAATTGCAAATCGAGCCACAGGCTGCGGCGTTCGATGTAATCAACATCGAGTTTCACTTGTTCGGGAAACGGAATATCGCTGCGCCCGCTGACTTGCCAGATGCAGGTCAAGCCGGGTTTCACATCCAGCCGGCGGCGGTCGCTGAGCGAATAGTATTCGACTTCGCGCGGCAGCGGCGGACGCGGGCCGACCAGCGACATCTCGCCTTTTAGCACGCACCAGATTTGCGGCAGTTCATCGAGGCTGGAACGGCGCAAAAACGCGCCGATGCGCGTCACGCGCGGGTCGCGGCGCATTTTGAAGGTGACGCCGGCTTGATGCTGATTCTCTGGGAGCAGCGATTCCAGGAGCTTTTCGGCGTCCAGACGCATGGAGCGGAATTTGGGAAAGGAAAACTCTTTCCCCCAACGGCCGACGCGTGTTTGCCAATGCAAGGCCGGTCCGCCATCCGTCAGTTTGACCAACAATGCGAGCAACGCAAACACAGTCAACAGGCCCAGCAGCAAGGTGGCCGCCACCGTCACATCGAGCGCGCGTTTCAGCCGTTCGTGCGCGTTGATGCGGCTCAGCCAAAGATATTTGTGCGCCTGCAACCATTGCCGTTGCGTGGCGTGCCACAGCGTTGCTGCGCCCTGGGCCAGTTGCGCGCTTACGCGTTCGGCCAGCTTAACGTCAATCTCCGTCCACACCTTTGCCATACTTCCCTGCCCATTCCTGGAATGCGTCGCGCGAAACGGAGCGCATTCGCCCTTGCCTTACGCACAGAACCGTTGACGCTGAGTTTGCACACGCGCCGCGTGCGAACTCAGACAACGGCGTTCTTTTGCGTAAGCTCTGCCTATATTTCAGCTTGAGAAATTCGTGGAGTGGTAAATTGCGGCAACAGGATTAAATCATTGCCGGGCGTTTTTTACATCGTTGGCTTTGACCATTTTCGTCTGCTTTTTCAACCGGGTTACAGCGCCTCGCGCTGGCAGATTTATGCCGATGCGAATGGCCGAAACCGGCTGCGCCAGCACTGACGCCGCCAGTTAACGTGTGGCACGAGAGGTGAACGGGCCGGGCTGGCTGAGTTCCATGCGTATGCGACGCATGTACGCTCGCCATTGGTTTGGCAAGTAATGTCCGCACACGCGCCGCAAGTGTGCTGCCACCAGCCGCGGATCGTGCCACGGCACATCGCGCCAGACACGCAACATTTGGCGGTACTGCCGGTCGTCAAGCGCGCGGTAAAGGTATTGCGGGAACAGATAATCGCGGGGCTGAACGTTAGGTTGAAATTGCGGGCTTTGCCGTTCGTTTAGCCCAGCGAGCAGCCCGCGCAAAGCCGCCGCAAAATCAACACCGACCCGCGCGGCGAGGTGATAACCCGGCGTCGGGCGCGGATTGAATTCGAGCAAGTGCAATTGCCCGGTTGCGGCGTCGTGCAACCAATCAACGCCGCCCAAGCCGTGAAATCCAGTCAATTCGCCAATGCATTGCAAGAGCGGTTCGATTTCGGGGTGAACCAGCGTTTCGCGCACGCACGAAGCCGCCAGCGGCGTCGGCCATCCGGCCACCAGATAGGCCGAATTCCACGCGACCAATCGGCCGTGGGCAAATAACACTTCGGTCACTGCCGTGCGGGCGTTGGCGACATACCGCTGCACGGCGACAGCGCCCGTTTGCGCCAATTCGGCATAGTCGCGCGCCAGTTCCTGTTGGCTGGCGGCCAAGCGAATGCCTGAGCCGCCCATGCTGCGCTCCGCGCGCAAGATCACCGGATAGCCGAGTCGTTGCGCCATGCGGGCCGCCGCGGCTTGCGAAGCGCATATCTTGAGCGGCGGCACCGGCAACTCCGCCACTTGCGCTAGCGCCAGAAAATGGTGCTTTGAGGCCAGCAACGCCGCCTTTTCAGCCGCCACCGGCAAGCAACGATCAATCCATGTAACATCAGGCCATTTTTCAGCGGGACTCGCGGCGCGGCAACGGGCGAGTTCCCACAGCAAGCCTTCATCACAGATGATGATCCAATCGTAATCTGTCACGCTGAGATGCTGGCGCAGTTGCTCCACATAAACATCGAGCAGCGGCGCGGCATCAACGCGTCGTGCGACGTAACGCGACCGGCATACCGCCAAGTGGCGCTGCGCCAAGACCGTTACGTGACAGCCGGCCTGGTGAAAGAGGTACGGCAGCCGCGTCACGCCGATGGCATCCAATGTTGCAAGCAAGAGAACGCGTGGTGGTTTCATTGAACTCCCAAAGGTACCCTGGCAATTAGAGCGGGTTGCAATTGCATGTACGGTAAAGCGGTGCAGCCGATGGTACGGAACAGGGAGCGATAGCGACCTGACGCCTTCGGAATGGTACGCACCCGGAGGCGCCAGGTCGCTCCCTGTTCCGTACCGCGCGCCATCCCGTACATCCAAATGCAACCCGCTATAAGTCGCTTGAGAGAAAGCGGACGGCAACACGTAGTAACGACTTTGTGCGCCGCGCGGATGATGGCGCGCAAGAGCGACAGCTTCCACCACAAAATGTAAAACGGCGCGCGCGCCAGCGTCAGCCAATCGCGCCAGCCGCCGCCGCCAACCACGACCGCCGCGACGACGTGTCCAACGGTGAGCAACAATCCAAAGCACGCGTAAGCGCGCAACCAGCCGAGCGGCGCGAGCCAGGCGCAACCCAGCGTGCCCAGCAGCAACGCCACGTGAAAGGCCAGCGGCAGCAAGAGCAATTCGAGCAACGGTTCGAGCAAGCGCCAACGTCCGCTGAACACATCGCGCAACAACACGCCCGCGTATTGCCGCAGCATTTGCAATTTGCCACCTTCCCAACGCGCGCGTTGTGTCGTGACGCCCGCGCCCGCGACGGGCATCTCGGCCAGCACCGTCGTTTCGTCAGCGAACTGTACGCGGCGTCCGGCGCGCACAAGCTTCAGGTGATATTCCAAATCTTCGACAATCGAATGCGCTGAATGCTGCACAGCGGCCAACGTCGCGCGCGCCAGGCCGAAGCCATTGCCCAGCAAGCCCGCCGACAAACCCCAGCGCTCGCGCCCGCGCGGACGCAGCACGTTGAAGGCCAGCAGCGCAATGTTCAGCAAGCGCGTGCGCGGCGCAGCCTGCGCATTCAAGACGCCGTAGCGGCATTGCACCGCGTCGGCTCTGTCAGCAAAACGCGCTTGCATGGCTGTGACGAAATTCGGCGCCACGATGGTGTCGGCATCCACGATCACGAAGGCGGCGAAATCTTCAGCCCACAATTGCGCAATGGCATAAGCCAGCGCGAAGCCTTTGCCGCGCTCCGCTGCATTGTGCCGTTCGATTACGCGGACGCCCGCTTGCCGGGCAATCTCAGCCGTGTTGTCGCTGCAATTGTCGGCGATGACGATGATCGTAGTGAGTTCGTTGGCGGCTTGTTGCAGGCTGCGCAGGCAACGTTCGATATGCGCCGCTTCGTTGTGCGCGGGGACTAGAATGGCGAGCGGCAACGCGGGCGCGGTGTTGTTAGGCTTGCGCGCGTGCACGGGCAAAACGCCGCCCAACGTGAGCAAGGCGAGTTCAAGCACGCCCGGCAGCGTAAGCATAATTAGCAGGAAACCGATCACCATCCACATCACCATTCCTCCTCAAATCACCACATCACTCAGACAACGGTTGCGCGACAAGCGCGCGTTGCGCCGCTTCAGGTTGATCTGTCGCGTCAACTGCATGCGCGGCTGTCAGCCGCGCGCGAAAGATTTCAGCCAAACGCGGAAGGTTGCGCGTGAGGTCATAATTGCTCAGCACGCGCTTGCGCCCCGCCGCGCCGAGTTGGGCGCGCAAACCTGGGTCGTCCATCAGCCGCGCCAACGCCTCGGCCAATTCGTGCGCGTCAGACGGCGCGACGAGCAAGCCCTCAATGCCGTCGCGAATCAGTTCGGGAATGCCCGTGATGCGCGTTGTCACACACGGCAGTTGCAGCGCCATCGCTTCCATCAAAACGACGGGAATGCCTTCGGCAAAGCTGGCGAGCGCGAACACATCGGCTTCGCCATAGAGCGCGCGGATGCCGTCTTGATTGACCGGGCCGGTGAAACTGACGGCGTGTTGCAAACCGCGCTCGGCGACAGCGGCTGCGAGCGCGGCGCGATCTGGCCCGTCGCCGACCAACTGCAAATGCACGTTGCGCCCGGCCCGCAGCAGCCGTTCGACGGCGGCGAGCAAAATGTGTTGGCCTTTGGCGTCCACCAACCGCCCGACGCAGATGATTTCAAAAACTGCGCGCGCTTCCCGAGGCGGCAGCGGTTGAAAGACCGCCGGAAAAACGCCGAGCGGCGCGACTTCGAATTTGTGCCAGTCAGTCGCGGGCGTGAGTTTCATCAACTGGCTGCGCGCATAATTGCCGATGCAGGTGACAAACGCGGCCCCGGCGAGTTTCTCTTTCAGGCGGTGCGCGGTCACGTCATAAAATTCATCTGGGCCGTGCACCGTCATCGAGAAGGTGAAGCCAAACGCGCGCGCCGCGATTAATCCGACTGTCGTGGCGGGCGTGGCGAAATGTACGTGCAGGTGGCGCAAGCCCTGCGCCCTGAGCCACGCGCCGACCATTGCGGCTTCGATGAAATAACAGAAGTGCAAAACCATTTGCCGCAGATCGAGACCGCCCAGCCATAAGGCGAAACACAAGCCGCGCGCATAGCCGAACGGCTGCTGAAAAATCATCCGCCAATGCGCTGACAACGCGCCGCGCCAACCTGCTGGCTTGACGAAGAAAGTGCGCGCGGCCTCTTCGCGTTCTTCCCCCGTCAAATCGGTGGCGGCGCGATCCAAACCATTGATCGAAGCCGTCTCGATCTGCAATCCCAGTTCACGCAAGCCGCGCACTTCGCGCAGGATGAACGTATGCGAAAGCGCCGGATAACGGCTGATGAGATAACCCATTTTGAGGTGCTGTTCGGTCACGCCATCACCCTCCGAAAGCGGAATAGCGGCGCGGGCGCGACTGCGACGCCTTGTTGCACAACCGCCTCTTGTTCCTGCAACAAATAACCTTCGGCCCAACCTACGATGAGAAAGAAGACCGGCACCAGTTGCTGCCCCAGATAAACCGTTCCGGCTGCGAGCGCGATTGCGCCGATGATGCCGAGCAGCGTGAACGCCAGACAACTGCCGGGCGGCCCCTGCGATGGTTCATATACGCCGCGCCACAACAGCCGCGCCATCGGCCAGACGAAAATGCCGATCAGCAAATAAAGCGCGGGCAAGCCGTGCATCAAGGCCGTCAACAAATAGAAATTATCTATCGAGGGCATGCCGTCCACGCGCGGCCAGCCGTTGCGGCCCCAGCCGTAATCGGGGCGCTTGTAAACAATGACGGTGTATTTATCGAGCAGTTCGCGCCGGTAAGCGGCGGATTCCTGCGCGACCGTCGTGGCGCCGGAGCGGCCAGGTTCGGTGTAAGCATCGAACGCCGCACGCGCCGGGCCGTAACTCACCACAAAAAACAGAACCGTCAACGCGGCAAAGAGTTTTTTATGAGCGCGTTTGCCGATGCTGGTGATCACCACCGCCAACGCCGCCGCCAGCCACGGCCCGCGCACCATCGTCATCAATACGCCGCCCGCCAAACCAAAGGTGATGATTTGCGCCTTCGAGATTTTGAAGAAGTTGAAGTGTTTGAACTGCGGTTCCCAGGCCTTGCTCCATTCCAGCCAGCGTTGCACGCGGTAGCCGATCACCAATATCACGCCCGCCAAAATCGCGTGCCCATACGGCCCCGCGATGCGCGTGAAACCCCAACGGAACGTCGTGATCCAGCCCGTCCCCTGGCCGGGAAACCAGTTGTCCATCATTTGCCGCCAGGGCGTCGCGGCCATTTTGAATTCGTAAACGGAAATGATCGAAATCAAAAACAACAGCCAGACAAAACGTTTCGCAAACGCCACGCGCAAGCCGTTGGGTTCGATCAAGCCTTTGGCCAACGCGTAGGGCAAGAACACCCAGGTGAGCATTTCAAAGGTCAGGTTTTGCGCGTCGGCAAACCTCGCGTTCAGATATTCCGAATACGATTGACACCCGGTATAGCCGAGCACCAGGGCATCCATCAACGAGAAGCGCCACGACCTGGCTTCAAAGATGAAAAAGGCCACGCCGATGGGAAAAATCGCGGCCATGCTAAAGGTCGGATCAGGTAAGCCCGGCGCAATCCAGCGATAGTAATCGGGCAGCAGCAACAGCACGGGCAAATAGACGTTGAGAAACGCGACGCGCGCCGATTTGGCGAGCGCCACGAGGGCCGCGATCAAACCTGGTATAAGGGCGATGATTTCCATAACAACAAAAGGTCTGGGCAAGTCCGGCGAAGTCTAGTGAAGTCTGGGGAAGTCTGTAGCTTTGACTTCACGAGACTTTTCCAGACTTC